>CAZDSE010000121.1:0-6519 GCA_964507905.1 uncultured bacterium
CGAGTATCCGCATTCTTATTTCCGATCCATCAATCCACCAAATAATATTCGATATACAGAGGCCGAAGAGGGGTTGCCCGGTATTTCAGGTCGGAATCGTATTGTCACCAATAACATGGGTTTTAGAGGTCCCATGATGGTGATTCCCAAACCCAAGGACGAATTTCGAGTGATCATGGTGGGGGGGAGTTCTACAGAATGTGTTTATATTGACGAAGATGTTGCGATTCATACTGTGCTAGGAAAAAAATTAAACGAGTTAATTCCCAATCAGAAACGAGTCATTAAAGTGTATAACGCGGGGATTTCTGGAGATCGAAGTGATGATCATATTGCGCTTTTAACCCAAAGAATTGGGCATTTAGAGCCAGATGTAATTATTTTACTCATGGGGATTAATGACCTATTGGCGGCCATGAACGGGTTTGATTATTTGCATTTTAATCAAGATCCAATTCTGATTCACGGAAAGAATTTGCTTTATTTTGCTTTGACTGAATTTCAAGTGCCTCGGCGCATATATTATGCCATAAAAAAGATGGCAGGTGAATCCACGGATCTTATTAACATGCCCAGTCGATCTGATTATCGCATCAAACACACGAGGAGTTTGGCCACTCCAGAAACAGAGGATCGCCCGACAGTAAATTTGAAGGCGTATGAAAATAACTTAAGAACCATGGGTGGTTTGCTAAAAGCGCATGGCGTTAGATTGATATTTGTGACTCAGCAAAGCACGTGGAATAGCACGGTCGATCCATCTGTGAAAGATTGGTATTGGATGTTGGCCATCGGAGGGAAGCGTTACCAAGATAAATATATGGATGACGCATTGAGAAGTTATAATGTGGCGATGAAAAATGTCGCAAAGGAATTATCTACGCCTGTATTTGATTTGGAAAAATATATTCCTCGTTCACTTGAATATTTCTATGATGATGTTCATTTCACAGTTAAAGGTGGACAATATGCAGCCCAGGAACTTGCGTCATTTATGGTGAAGGAAAAGCTCTACTAGTTTACTGGCGATGATATCATTTCCTTTTTTCTCCGTGTGATGGTCATCCAAGAATATGGTATCTGCAGTTTGAATGCTGTCTCTTAAATCAACGACATTAGAATCTTTTGAAAATTTTTCAGCCGCCAATTTTAAAACTTCCTCCTGAAAAATGATTTCCTTGGTTCGATTTAAAAAGGGTGATTTTCTTTCATATGGGCTTAACGTTTTTTTGGTATAAATACTGGGTTCCAATACAAAAATCGGTTTAATCTGAAACTCACGCGCAAGTGCTTCAATGGATCGTTTATGTTTTTCATAAAGATCCATTATTCTCATGACTTGATTTTTTTCTTCTTTAGATAGAGGCGGATCAGATGCTGAGGCCCGACGTCGATTTTTTAACTGACTTAAAAGCTTTATCGTATTCAATTTTTTCAATGATTCAAAAATATTCAGTGAAAGATGAATGATTTTTCCTTGAGAAGACGGTTGGTTTTTTAAAAAATTGACCATGGCATGGTATCCAATACCCACATTGGGTTGGAGAAAATAATCGTTGGTATGATTTTCTAAAAGATCTCGATATCCCGCAATGGCTTCGGCAATGAAAAAGAAAAAAATAGCATAATCTGGTTTCGATTTTTCAATGGTCTCCAAGAACAAAACCAAAACCTGACTGTTGTTGTATCCCCCCACTCCATAATTTTGAATGACATAGTTTGTCGAAAGATCAAGGGCATTCACATGCTTTCCAAATAACGAGGGAATGGTATTCTCATCTCCTGCCGCTCCAGCACCCCACAAGGTGGACCCTCCAAAGAAAGCCACAGTTTTTTTGGAAGCAGCGTCAGATTTGGTAAACTGCACTGTTGACCGAAAACCATTGGCATCTGTTGACATGTAATGTCCATGAAAAAGTCCCAGAGGTTTATAAAACTTAAAAAAATCATATGTGACCTGGCCATATATTTGTTGCTGTTCTTGGTATAGTCGATCGGTGTCGATAGAATAATACAATCCGGAGTTTCTATAATTTTGCTTCCAGTCTCTTTGGTTTTGGGTTTCATCGAGATGAAGTGACTTCACAAAAACGAAGCTAAAAATCTCCACGGATGTAGCGATAAAAATTAACATGAGACAATAAAATAAATACTTTTTCATGATGGCCAGTATAGCTATTTGGCGAGTTGTATCAAATATTCTTTTTTATAGATGACCGCGAGTACCAAGGAGGCCAATGCAAGCTGCGCAAATGGCAGCGGCAGAACACTTAACACCAGACAAACTCCAATGAGGGCAAGGGTTTTATTAAATTTAAGTGCATTTAGATGATGTAGCCAACAGATGTGTGGAATGAATAAAAAAATATAATATTCCTTCCAGGTGGCCGCAGAGAAAATAAGTGTCAGACAAAGTAATATACACCACGTTTGTATTGTCAGATGGGATGTTATTCGACGACTTCTATGTATGGTTATAAATGCGACAAGCCCCAATGCCTGAGTCAATAATGTAGATACCAACCGATTTGAAGTTACCCAATGCAATAAAGGGACGAGCGACTGATTTTTAGTGGGATCAATTAAATAGGGGTCTGCTCCAGCTCTGAGTAACAGAAAATGTACATATTCATGTAACATTCGTAGAGTTGCATTGATTCCCAAGTCAAGCATTGGAAGCGCCAGCAGTGAACCATACATGGCAGAAATTGTGCCCAGTAACTTCCATTTCTTTTCACACAGAAAATAAATAAAGAAAAAGAACAACAAAAATGGTTTAAAGATTAAAATCAGAGACAGGGGAATCGCAGACAAGATTCGCCAGTTTTTGAGATACGACAGCAGGGAGATGAGAAATAAGTTGAGGATGATGATATTCATTTGGCCATTATTCAGATCACGATTGACATAGCGAGAGATTAAAAGCAGCGCGATGAGTATGATTGGCCATTGAAACTGTAAATTTACCCTTCGAAAAATCAAAAAAGCCAGGAAGACAGCCAGAAATAAAGCACATAAATTGATGTGCTCCCACTGAATGACAATGCTTCTAAATCCATGAACTGATGAAATAATTTTTCCAAAGAGCCATGCTGCGGTCGGGCTGTATGTGAACGCATTTCCAAATTCTGTGAATTCATAAATATTTTGTCCCGAGAACAATCGGTCTTTGGCTTGATTATAGACAATGAGATCCGGGATTCGATATCCATCCCAACTTTTTAAGTGGCGGTGGTTGTAGTGAAACCAGAGGCTTGAGTAAAAAATACCCAATGCAGCAACAATAAGTGCTGAAATTACTGTCCGCTTGCAGATAAAAGAAGACATCAAGAGACTTTATATATCAGGATTCCGTATCAAATTTCTATTTGAAAATTGTGACACCCATATTATAGATACCCCATGACCTCAGTGTGTGACATTATTCTACTTTCTTGGAATAAGCTTCATTTTATCAAGCCCTGTGTGGAGAGCATTTATAAACATACAACGCTCCCCATCCGTCTTTTGATAGTGGACAATGGGAGTGAAGCAGAAACAAAATCATATTTAAAGAGTTTAGAGCAAGGCAATGTCCCAAGTAAAAATGAAAATATCTCATTAGAGATCATTTTTAATTCAGACAACAAGGGATTTGTCGGCGGGATGAATCAAGGGATGAAGTGGTCGACAGCTCCAGTGGTTTGTTTGTTAAACAATGACACATTGGTGACGCCAAACTGGTTGGAACTTTGTTTAAAGGCATTCGAACAAAATCCACAAATTGGTGTATTAAATCCCAATAGCTCTACATTCGGGGTATGGCCAAAAAAGAATCAATCTGTGGAGGACGTGGCAGCTTCTTTAGAGAAACAATATGCATTGGATCCGGTGACAGAAATCGGCTGTTGTGTTGGATTTTGCATGTTCATCAAAAAAGAAGTGAAAGAAAAGATCGGATATTTGGAAGAGTCTTTATATAAAATATTCTTTGAAGATACCGATTTTTGTAAGCGGGCCAAACGGGCAGGGTATCTGTGTGCTGTGGCAAATCAAGCGTATGTATTTCATCACGAGCATGGAACACTTTCAAAAAAATCGGAACGAGAAGTATATTTCTTAAAGAACCGAGAATGGTTTTATAAAAAGTGGGGGAAACCACTCCGCATTTTTTGGCCCAAAAAAACACTGACCGAAAAAGATCGCGAGATTTTGACCCAATTGGCCAGAGAAGATCATTTTATTCATGTGCCGATTCCATCTGATCTAAACATTCTATGGAAGCCCCATGCGCATATTGCGTTTATCAAGCATTCTACCAGGTGGCCGATCCTATATTTTGCTTGGAAGATTCTAAAGAAACGAAAAAAGAAATACGATGTCGTTGTGACGGAGGATTTTCCCAAGCTCCACATATTGCATCACATCTCTGCTGCCCAGTATTTGAGCACTGTACCTGGTACCTTTTTGCACTCAAGTTAAGTCTCATTTAACCCGAAAAGCCAATTGTATGAGATTCGCGTGTATTGGATTATCTATTTTGGCTCTTTTAAGTGTGTCGGGTGATCTTTGGGCGACTCCTGTAGATGATGGAATCATCCAGAAGAAAACAGAATCAATGCCAGACACTCAGCCCAGAATAAATTGGAAAAAATCCCAGAACTATAGTGATCTGTCTTTGCGTGAGCTATTGGATCGCTGGGTGAAGCAGGAAAAGAAGATTAATGATGGTGAGGGGCTTCATATGAACAAGGAAGTCGCAGATAAAACGCTTAATTCTTTGAAGGATGATCGGCGAGAGCTGGAGAGGCTCTTGGACCAGCATTCTGCAGAAGACTATATAAAGATTCTTTATAATCCAGATGATCAGGCTGAAGAAGATTTGGAAAGTAGCTTAGGGATTCCGACCAATGTTCATGCCAGCTCTATTGTTTCGAATCCTGCACAGTTTAGAAATGCATATTATTTTTTGACTGAGGCCGATTTACCTTCTCAAATAATTGCCCAGATAAGACTTACTAAGAAATTTCCTTCGGGAGTTCGGGAACCTGTTGGTTTTCTATCTGTTAACTGTCCTGCTCAAATCATAGCCAAGAATTTTAACTGCCCCGAGCCCTATGAATTTAATCCGCCCAAACATGTGCTTTATGTCAATCCAGAAGTTCCATATCGCGAGTTATTGGAAGCACAGGACTCTCAAATCGGGCGCCCAACCGCAGAACTGGTGATGACGACCCAAAGCAAAATTAACGGATTCGGTCCGGTTTCTTTGCAGGAGTGTCCACCGAATAGAGAGGGGTTGGTGAGTAATGTTGTTGACCCGGGATCAGTGGGGCAGGTTCAATTTAATCCCAACACTCTCGAACCGATTGGCGGTGGTTACGGAGAGCCGCCGATGTCAGAACCGATGCCGACACCGGACCAGACTTTATCTGAACTGATGGGAATGATTAGATCTGAATATCCAGGGATTCAATTGCCACCTCTTGAGGAATTTAGAAATCGAATTGTTTCGAAATTGGAAATGAAACGGGACAAGTTTATAGAACATCCGGATTCACCCCTTTTTGCTCAGCTTCAACAGGTGATTGAGAATATTCTAAGTGATCAATTCAAAGGAGCATTCTTTATGATGGACGACGAAAATGAGACGTTTAAGATAATGCTCAAGTCGCGTGAATCTCAACAGAGCTATTTCTTTTTTGAAGAAGTTTCATTTCCGGATCTATATTTAATAAATCAATTCAAGAACCCAAAACCATATCAAAGGGGAAATTAGGTATGCCCACCATAATTCGTTTTGTATTTTTGTTATGTCTGTATGCCATTCCGATTTTTTCGGCGGATGAAATGCCCTATGCCAATGTATTAATGTTTGATTACTACGGAGACCATTATTATTTGGCGCCGGATGTGAATGCACCTTGGATTCCCGGAAAAGAGCCTCCATATGTGTTTTATTCTCCGAGAGAAGGGTATATTTTAAGAAATTCTCCTGATGCAATTCATGAGAGAATTGAAAAGAAAGATAGCTCAGAAGAGAGAATTTTAGAGGTGACTCTAGATGGCAAACATTTTGAGGTGGCCTTGATATATGCGATGGATCCCAATACGAAGCAAAAACAATTGACTGGATTTAGACAAGATCACATTCATGAGGATGGTACCCGAGAAACCATTTCTCGTTCTGGTGAAAAGGATTCTGAAATACTGAGTACGCCCAAAGAAGGATTATATTTTTTATTTGGGAGGAATATTCAAGTATTTGATAATCCACTGGATAGGATCGATACAAAAAATGTCTCTGGGAGTGAACTGTGTTTAAAGTATGATATGAAGGGGCCAGCCCGCGTTAGACTATTTACAGACCTAGAGGACTGGTCAACTGAAATGGCAAAAATTATTCATACGCCAGATGAGCAGTATTTTTATGCCGGAGCTGAAGATCTGAATTATCCCCGATTTGTAGATTCTCCACCGAATCCATTTATTATTTCTGAATTGGGAGGCTCTCAGTTTACGAATTTATCGAATATTGAA
>CAZDSE010000122.1:0-3635 GCA_964507905.1 uncultured bacterium
GTCGTCACCGGTAAACCCATTGAAATCGGAGGATCTCTGGGCAGGAACGATGCCACGGGTCAAGGGGTTGCCTATTCCATCATATGCGCTGCAAAACATCTCAATATTACTCTCGATAAAAATGTCAGTGTCGTGGTTCAAGGATTTGGGAAGGTGGGTGCATCGGCTGCCAGAAAAATGGATAAAATTGGCTGTAAAGTCATTGCGGTCAGTGATGAAAATGGCGGGCTCTATAACAAAAAGGGATTGAATCTTCACGAACTGAATGAACACATCAAAGCAAAAAATCCACTCTCCACGTATAAGGAAGCTGAACCCATTTCAAACGAAGATCTTTTAGAGCTGGGCTGCGATATCTTAATCCCCGCTGCCATTGAAGGGCAGATTACCCAGCAAAATGCCAAAAAAATTAAATGTAAAATTATGGCTGAGGGAGCCAATGGCCCCACCACTCCAGAAGCAGATCCCATTCTCTTTGACCAAGGTATCTTTGTCATTCCAGACATTTTGGCCAACGCGGGTGGAGTTACGGTTTCTTATTTTGAATGGGTCCAAGGCCTACAAAAATTCTTCTGGGATGAAAAAGAAGTCAATAATGAACTCTGGAATATTATGTCTGGGACATTTGATAAGGTCGTTCAAATTCAAAAGGAATATAAAGTCACCATGCGGATTGCGGCATTAATTTCATCCCTGAGACATTTGTCCAAAGCCATGTTGGTCCGTGGATTTTTTCCGTGATTGATGACGAATGAAGAAAATCGCCATAGCCGTACCTGTTTATTCTGGAAATTATTCAGATATTGAAAAAAATATTCCACTCTTAGTGAACAGCATCAAAAACAATATACAGTTTGCACCATGGGCCATTGTCATTGCCATTAATGGATCCCATGCAGAAAAAATCATTAACCTCAGCCAAACTCTATCAAATAAATTTCATCCCTTCGTCACATATACAACCACACCTCATTCCGGAAAAGGATGGGGAATATTTCATTGTTGGGAGAAAGTCGATTCGGACATTAAAGTTTTTTTAGATGTCGATCTTTCTACAAATCCCAATTCAATCCATCAGCTTTTGTCTCCCTTAATGAATGAAAATTATGACATCGTCATGGGCTCCAGATATCATCCCCTCTCAAAAATCAAGCGTTCGTGGATTCGATATGGGGTCTCTTGGATCTATAATCATATTTTTATAAAGAGAATTTTAAAATCACATTACAGCGATCTTCAGTGTGGTTTTAAAGCAATCTCTGCAAATGCATTTCACAAAATCAAAGACTTGGTAAAAGATCGTGAATGGTTTTTTGAAACCGAAATGATTTATATTGCAGAAAGACAAAATCTAAGAATCAAAGAAATTCCCATCGAATGGCGAGAAGGCCACAATAGTGGCGTTAAACTTCTCCACGTCATCCCCCAATTTATTCAAAAAATATTTGAACTTAGAAAAAGACTACCTTAATTTCAAAATCAACAAATAATATTTTTCTCTATCGCACGCCCCTCTAAAAAAATGAACCATTCCACATTTATTCTGTTTGCCGATACTCATTTGTGACTCCCACAGGGTCAAATATCGCTGTTTTAATTCAGAAATTTTTCCCAAAGTATAATCGATCGACTTCATGAGGGTTCCCTCTGATAATCGAATGACCAAGATGTCCCCTCTTTTATAAAGAAGTTCGGATTCGGGATTCTTTAAAGTTTCAGGTCCCACCTGCCACCCCATTCGCTGGCCATAGACAAATACACCGGGATCGGGAACATCTTGGATCACGACAAGTTTATGAGTCGGCTCCGTCAATCTTAATATTTGTTCTCCCAATATTTTTGGACCACTGTCATACCGCATGAGCTTATATGCCTGACCAAATGACAGCTCCAAACACACCAAAATTAAAACGATCGCCACCACAAATTGATATTTTTTTACTTTTTCAAAAACAGAAGACACACCCAATGCGGCACAGATGATCAACAGTGGAATAAATTTAAATTGGTAATAATAATGAATATCGTGACCGGTGGTAAAAAAGGCCAATGATAGCCCCGTCAGTGCAATGTAAGACCATAGAAACAAATCCCGTCTCCATTTCCAAAGCCCAACCAGAAGAAATAAGAAACCCACAAACGTCACATTGTATTTGCTGAGTCTTAGAAACATAGACCAATAATAAAACGTGCTGTCCCATAGATAATATTTCCAATTTCCCCAATGCCCCGAATGCGCAATCGGATGCTGAAAAGAAAATAAAGAATATAGGAGCCAGCTTCCTTCGATGAGAGGCGGAATTAAAAAGAAAAGAATAAAAGATTTGTCTCGAATGGATTTTTTGAATGGCTGATGCAGTAACCAAAAAGTTAAAATAGGAATCACTAAAAGCAGCACCCCATAATATCGTACCGTCGTTAAAGCAATGGCCCAGAACAATGCCATGATCCAGTGTTTCTGTTTTCTTTTAAAGAAATATTCCAGATGAACCAAGCACCCCAAAAAAGCACACACCATCGCCATATCCCCAATAAAATATGTCGAATGGGCCAGGAGTGTTGGAGACAATCCAAAAAACACCAAAGACCAATAGGCAGCCGATTTGGAGTAACGTCTTTTCACAAATAAAAATAAATAGACGGACGCCATCAAAAAACAAATGAAGCTTAAAAACCGCCCTATCCATAACACATCCATAGATCCAATTTTAGAAATCACGGCTGCTGCCAGTGGAAAGAGCGGAAAATCTTCAGTCCACGGAATGGGGACATCTTGATTGGGATCCATAAATGCCAAATTAAAATTAATTTTTGTTTTAAAAATATTAAAGTGAGATGTTGCCAAATTTTGTGCAATATTGACTTGATCTAGCTCTTTTTCATACCAACTGGGGAGTGATATTGGATAAAATCGAAATAAGGATAAGGCAACAAACGTCACCAAACACAAAATTTCAATTCTTCTCAGCATTAAATCGTATGAACTTTGGCGATGTGGGTTGTGTCTGGGGAGTGGGTAAATTCTCCAGTGGTAATCACAATACGATCACCGCGGTGAACTTTTCGTAATTTTAATAGAAAATTACGAATGATTCGAAATGCACCCGGCCCTCGGGCGACGTGCTGAATCAAATATCCCTGAACGCCCCATACCAAAGACAATTTTTTAACGGTCGATGGGTTATAGGTCAATGCCACAATCGGTTGACGAGGTCGGGACCTGGACAAAAGTGATGCCGATCGCCCACGCTCTGTCAAACAACATATCAGCTTGGCTTGAATTCCTTCTGCCATCTGACAGGCTGCCTTCTCAATGGTTCCGCCAGAACGAGGTGAAGTCAGCCGTCTATCGATATGAGGCTCCACAAAATATGCATAATCTGCATGGTGATGGTGATGCTCGACTTCTTTAATAATTTTATCCATCATGGCCACCGTTTCAAATGGATACTGTCCCGATGCCGTTTCCGCAGACAGCATCAATGCATCGGAACCATCCAAAACGGCATTCGCCACGTCAGATGCTTCTGCACGTGTGGGTCTTGGATGAATGACCATGGATTCCAACATTTGAGTGGCGGTAATCACTGGCTTTAACGCACGATTACATTTTTGAATAATTTCTTTTTGCAAAC
>CAZDSE010000122.1:3645-6395 GCA_964507905.1 uncultured bacterium
TCTCGCAATCATGATTCCATCGGACACTTCCAAAATTTCATCGAAATGATCAATGTCTTCTCTTTTTTCAATTTTGGCAATGATCCCAATCTTTTTAGATTTGGGGAGAATCTGTTTTAAATCCAAAATATCTTGTTTGCTCCGAACAAATGACAGGGCCACAAAATCAACCCCATGCCGAATGCCAAATGCCAAATCTTTTTTGTCTTTGGGAGTTAAAGAAACAGATTTTGTTTTTAAATAGGGTACATTTACCCCTTTATTTTCTTTGAGAATTCCCCCACTTTTGACTCGACAATCAATCACATCTCGCCTGGCACTTAAGACTTCAAGCTCAATCATCCCATCATCAATTAAAATAAAATTTCCTTTTTTTAGAAGATGCGGCAGCGGCTTATAGGGAACAGAAATCAAATCTTCCGTTCCCACAATTTCTCTGGTCGTAATGGATATTTTTTTCCCATTCTTTAACAGCACTTCATCTTGGTACAATTTGCCTGTTCGAATCTTGGGACCTTGAAGATCTTGCAGGATGGTTATATTTTTCTTAAGAGTTTTACTCTTTTGCCTAATAATTCGAATCACCCGATTATAGGTCTTATAATCACCATGTGAAAAATTGAGCCGGGCGACATTCATCCCCTCATCTATGAGCCTCACAATCGCACGTTCAGAAAACGTGGCTGGGCCCAAAGTACAAACAATTTTAGCTCTTCGCTGCCAATCCATAATGGTTAAGAATAACAATAAATCTTATGAAACACGAGAATTTTCATCCAGGTGCGGACAAGATGACCTGTACTATTGTCCCGCAGACATTGCGCCAGCACAGTCAAGGGACAATAGTACAGGTCATCTCAGATCGATGATAGGCTTCAATGAGACCATACTTTAAATCGGAAAGTTCAGAATCAAAGACTGTTCTAAAATCTAAGATAAATTGATTTTGATGTATCCGTCCTATAACTGGAATATTCACCGCTGACGTTCTCAGATTTTTTTCAAACCGCATGAGCTGATCCGGTGGAAGTCGTAAGGCCAGAACCACGGTCGGCAAACTGAATTTGGGCATGGCCCCCCCTCCGACTTTTGCTGAATCTTCACGCACTTCCAGCACATTTTGACCCAATACAGGTTCCAATTCTTGCTTAATCCTGTTGGCTCGACTCAGTAAATCCGACAATGGTGTTTGAATCATTTTTAACAAAGGAATTTCCTCATCCGGTCTTTCCAATAAATACGATCGCAGCGTTTCTTCCAGAGTGGACAACAATATCTTATCCATCCGGAATGCCCGATACAGCGGATTCCTCTTAAGAATTGAAATATATTTTTTCTTTCCAACAATGAGCCCGGCCTGAGGTCCGCCCATCAGTTTATCACCACTAAAGGTAATCAAATCACATCCCAGCCGCACACATTCTGAAACCAGAGGGTCATTATCCAAACATTGCAATCTTCGAAGCAAAAGGCCACTTCCCGCATCATATAAGAGAGGCTTTTTCTTTCTACGTGAGAGATCGGATAATGTTTTAAGATCCACTTCTTCTGTAAATCCTTGAATCACATAATTGCTCTGATGCACTTTGAGAAAAAGGGCCGTATTTTTATCGAAAGATTTTTCGTAATCTTTCAGCCGCGTCTTATTGGTGGTCCCGATTTCTTTTAAAATAGCCCCACTTTTTTCCATGATCTCAGGGATGCGAAAAGAATTTCCGATTTCAACCAGCTCCCCCCTCGACACCAATACATTTTTTTGAAATGCCAATGTGTTGAGACACAAAAATACTGCGGCCGCATTGTTATTCACAACCAATGCCGCTTCGGCACCGGTCAGCATACATATTATTTTTTCCAAATGATCATTACGCTCACCTCTTTGTCCCTTTTCCAAATCAAACTCGACTGTGCTGTAATGCTTCGATAAAAGGAGTGCTTTTTCCAACGCCCGCGCACCGATCGGAGCTCGGCCCAAGTTGGTATGAATTAAAATCCCTGTCGCATTGATCACTCGCTTTAATGTGGACTGAGGTATTTTTTGGATTTTTATCATGATGCTTCGATAAATATCGTCCGTGGAACATTGCTTCATATTTTTTTTAACTTCAATTCTAACTTCATCCAATACAATCCGAATGGCCTTCACCGCATACTCATTTGAATAGTATTTAAAAAATGGGGTAATCATTGGATCATTTAATAGAACGTGTACGGATGGTATTTGCGATAATGACGTCATAAAAGATCTTATGCATAATCCAGTTATATTTTTAAATCAATCCAATGAGAAATAGGAGCTGATTTCTCATTGCATAAACGCGTAACTATTTTCGCACCTGAACATAAAATGCAGGCAAATATGTCTCCATTTTGACAATACCTGACCATATAACTGAATACTCAGCATGTTTCATAACATATTGATATTACATCATTTTTTAAAATATTTGCCATTATAACGCACCTTGGCATAGTTTGTGCTTCTTTTTATAAATAGGAAGATTTTATGAGATCAAATGCCCAAATTATACAAAAAGAAAAACCTTGGACGGGACTCGTTCAATATATCCCATCCGTAAAACCCGCCACAAAAGGAGATGTTCAAATCTTAAGAAAGATTTTTCATATGGGGATGATTCTCGGTGTTTCATTTTTGTATGCGAATATTTTTACGTCCAGAGCCAGTTCTCTGACTATGCTGGCTTTAATCGGAGGGTCTTTTTCATTTTTGGATATTACAAGACTCTGGA
>CAZDSE010000123.1:0-3106 GCA_964507905.1 uncultured bacterium
TGGAATTTCATATCCGCTCGTGTCTAAAATTGTGATCTCATGATTGTTCCAAACAATTTTTCCTTCCTGGTAATCCCGTGTAACGCCAGGTTCTTTCGCCACCAGCGCTTTTCTCTTTTTAATGAGCTTATTAAATAATGTGGATTTTCCCACATTTGGGCGACCGATAATGGCAAGTTGAAATTGAGACTGTGTCATAAATTAAAAACTTTCTTCTTCAGCCAAAAGTTTTAAGGCCGATCGGGCCGCATCTTGTTCGGCTTCTTTTTTGCTTTTGCCTGAGCCAAAGGCCAGTGGGGTATCATTGCTCGTTACAGAAACTTGAACTTGAAACAACTTATGATGATCGGGGCCTGATTCTTGGGTAACTATATAATGAGGGGCCTTTTTATATCGCTTTTGAATTTCTTCCTGAAGTTTGGATTTAAAATCTGTAAAGAATGCATCGTTAATTTTTCCCTGTTTCATTCCTTCAAAAAAGGAATTAAAATGTTCCGAAATAATTTTATATGCCGCATCGTATCCACCATCCAAATAAATGGCAGCGACAACCGCTTCATAGGTGGAAGATAAAATAGAGCTTTTGGTGCGTCCGTGTGTGAGCTCTTCACCCTTCCCCAAATAAATTGATTTTCCCAAATTTAATTTTTGTGCCAGTCTGGCCAACTGCTCTTCATTGACGACAGACGCCCTCAGTTTGGAAAGCTCCCCTTCTTGTGCTTTTGGAAATTTTTCCATAAGCAGATCGCTGACCACCATATCCAACACCGCATCTCCCAAAAACTCCAATCGCTCATTGTTGCGAGTGGTGATGGCATTTTTTTCATAGGCGTAGGACTTGTGCATTAAAGATTCCTTAAGTAATTCCAATGACTTAAAGGCATATCCTAACGTTTTTTCTATATTTTCAAATCCAGAAGATTTTTTTGTGTTCATCTCGAGATTCAATTTATACATGAGTCTCGATCAATGGTCAAATGTGCCTAAGTATATGAGCCCTAGATCAGGCGCTTTGTCGCTATTCACCAACCAAAAAAGAACTTTTCCGGTATAGTCTCCAGATGCCAATAAATTGCCCTTCGAGTTAAACACCATCGCATCTATTCCCGGTCCATACTCCCCAGCTTGTGGATGATGCCCAATCGTCATTTCGCTTAAATCGGCTATGTCATATCGCTTAATCTCTCCAGTATTAAATCCGATGAGGAAATATTTTCCATCTGGAGTAAAGACAATAGACTTCGGGGAAAGCCCTGGAAAAAATTGTAAAGTTTTTTTTTGAACTCCTTTTTGAAGATCCCACAGTGTGACAATGTGATACCAGGATTTATTTTTCATGCCTGTGAGAAGAGAAAGTAAAAATTTCCCATCTGGACCAAATGCAAGTGAATTTAAATATACCGGTTCTGTATTTGAATATAATGGATCTGATATTGGCAATGGTTCCAACGTATGAAGAATTTTTCCGGTTTCAACATCCCAAATGTCAATGTTACCGACCAAAGTCTCGTCCTCACAGTGATAAATGCCCGCAGCCAGTATGTTTCCATCTGGGCTAAAACTGAGCGGTCCCCATTCTGTGTGAGTTGCGCCTCGCTGCTCATCAAACCATGATGCTTTGCGTGATGAGGAAGTTAAGTCATCGATATAGATGCTTCCATCTCGATTTTTACAAAATGCCAGAATATTTTTTTGAGGGTGAACTGTCATTCCATCTAAGGATAACGGCATGTATTCAGTGGCAATGAATTCATGGGTTTGATAAATAGGAGAGGTAGGATCAACGCTTGTGCATTTTAAAAAATACGTCCATTTGGGTGAATGATCCAAATTTACATCATATGTTAAAATCTGGCGACCCGAATGATGAAAGTAAATATCATGATAGGAGCCCGACGTCGCACTTCCTACCTGACTTCTAAAATAAACCTGGTATGGAACGGATCCATAATGCTGATCCCACATCGTCACTTTTCTCTTATAGAGGATGGCAAAGTGATCATTTGTGGGTGCAAACGCCAATCGAATATCATTTTGGATAACATTGGGAGCATCGGGGGCTTGTAATTCATGGATCTCATTAAATGTAATGCCTCGAAAACGTCTCAGTTCTTCTCTAAATTGGCAGGCTCTTTCCAGTAATCTTAAGACCTGCTCTGTTTGATTTTTTTTGTTTTCTGGAATTTGATATTCTTGACGATGCTCCCATGCACTTTCAACAGATTCATTATGAAACGCGACAGCACTGATAAATAAGTCATGACCGATATTTTTTTCGATAATGTCTTTAAGTGACAATTGTCGTAAATCTTGAAACTTTTTTGTCGCCCAGAGATTTCTCACTTTTTGCATAAACCCCAGCTGCTTCATCAAAATATCTTCACTGACGTCTCCACCATTCAGAGCATGAAGATATTGCGTCATCGATTCAGTCACGGGATCATTTGGAATGGCCTGATTTTGGGCAAATAACGGACCATTCAGAATCAAACTGAGTGCCAATACAGCAAAGAAGTCCTTCATGCTTTTATTTATAGCAAGATACGTGCCAGCATAATTCGTGGCAACCAAATCATATGATCTTAAAATTGTTACGTTTTTTAGTGCCTGAGTTGTTAATTCTCTCAGGGACTTCATATTCATTCCATATTTTGTCACTTGCAGTGACGAAAAATGCACATTTTTATACCATCGCGGCGATGGTATAAAAAGAGGCAATCTAAGATAAATGTCACTGACGATGACGTTTACGACTGAGGTCCATGTTTATATTAAATTTTAATTTCCCCTTAAGATGCCTTGCTTTTTCATACGCTGAAGAACGTTTGGTCAATAATGATCCATATATGAGTGTTTCTTTAATCACTTTTAGCGTGGTTATAATATTAGCGGTAATTCTTTTTATTTTACTCATATTTTAAGTCTATCACTGATGCACATCCACGAAAATACTTTGATTAATACTGCTCACAATACAAATCCGTGGTAATTCTGGTGTGAGGAGTTAGGGTGATTTCAGAATTTAAGTCGCCATCTTTTTTGAGCTTAATATAAATGGGAAGATAATTTCGGCTGAGAGCTTTTTGAAATTCTTGCTTAGGACTTT
>CAZDSE010000123.1:3116-3412 GCA_964507905.1 uncultured bacterium
CGCTTTTCCCATTTGAGAATCCAAATACGAGATATAGCGCTCATCACTTAAGGTTTGTAATACTTTTGAGCGTTGGAGAATTTCAGATCTTGTCAGTTGATTTGAAAATGTGGCGGCGGGAGTTCCTTTTCGGGGTGAGTACGGAAATACGTGAAGCTTGCTCCAAAAAATTCGTTTTAGATAATGATATGTATTTTGAGATTGCCTCTCCCCTTCTCCCGGAAAACCGCAGATGACATCGATTCCAATAAAGACATCGGGAAATAGATTTTGTATTTTTGAAATGAGATTTTCAT
>CAZDSE010000123.1:3422-6320 GCA_964507905.1 uncultured bacterium
TTAGGGTGTCGTCGTCGCCGGACTGAATGGGCAGATGGAAATGGGGGCAAAATTGAGATGAATCTTTCAGTGCTTGTAAAAGTTCGTCTGATACATCCTCGGGTTCCAAGGAACTTATTCGTAATCTTAAAAGGGAAGTTCGTAGCCCGATCTCTCTCACCAATTTTGACAAATTGGTTCGAGGAATTAAATCCCATCCATACGATCCCAGGGACACGCCAGTCAAAACCACTTCTTGAACCCCTGCGTCCGCCCAGGATTGAATTTGCTGAGTGATAAATTCTAAAGGCAAGCTTCGACTTTTCCCCCTGGCATAGGGAATAATACAAAATGTGCAAAAATCATCGCATCCATCTTGAATCTTAAAAAACATCCGTGTTCGATGAGCAGATTCCGGCGTAATCATGAGGGATGGCAATAAGGCTTCTGTTTTGAAAGGATTTTCGATGTGGACTTGGAGAGTCGAAGATTGGGACTGTGAATGAGAACTGGAATCAAAATTTAATAATTCCACAATTTTTGTTTTAAAGGTATTTCCTATAATCCAATGAACTCCCGGTTCTTTTTGCAACTCTTTGGCGCCCACTTGAGCATAACATCCGGTAATGACCATGGTGGCAGCTGGATTTATTCGACGAAATCTTCTGAGTAAGTGTTTTGCTTCTTGATCGGCTTTGGCTGTTACCGTACAGCTATTGACAATGTAGATATCTGCTTCTTCACTTTCATCAACGATAAGGGCGTTGGCTTGTTTTAAGGATTCCTCTAAGACGGCTGAGTCATATTGATTGACCTTACATCCCAAGGTTGCAATGGCCACCCGCTTAGTGGAGAGCGCGTTCAATCCATCCTCCACCCAATAGCACATCTTCTTCATACAAAACTACGGCCTGACCGGGAGTCACAGCGCGTTGAGGAGCATCAAATGAAATTTTAATTTCTGAAGAAGATGTGCTATTCTTATTTAGATTTTCTTTCCAAGATTCATCTAGATGACATTTTATATCTCTAATGCCATGACGAATTCTTGCAGAAATGTTGGATCCCAAAGGCCTACTTAACCAATTCATATTTTTTGCAACCAGCCCCGTTGCCATGAGCTCTTCTTTATTCCCCACCGTGACATCTTTAGAAATGGGATCGACATTTAAAACATACAGAGGATCTGCATTTGAAAGTCCCAACCCTTTTCTTTGTCCAACGGTATAGTGATATGCCCCGTCATGCTTTGACAACGCCTTGCCTTTTTTCGTAATGAAATTTCCTGAATACTTAGACAGATCTCCCGATAAAGAATTCTCTATGAAGGCACTATAATTATTATCTGGAATAAAACAAATCTCCATGCTTTCTTCTTTTTTGGCGTTAGGCAGGTGATGGCGCTCGGCGATGCGTCTTACTTCTGGTTTTTCCAACTCTCCCAATGGGAATCGCAAAAATGGCAACTCTTTTTTGTCTATTCCAAATAAAAAATAACTCTGATCTTTTTTTGGATCCTTGGCTTTGCGTAACTGATATTCTTTTGTTTCATCGTTATAAACATTTTTCACATAATGCCCCGTGGCCAAATAATCGGCTTTGAGTTCTTTGGCTTTTAAAATCAGATGCTTAAATTTCACTTCATCATTGCATTTTACGCAGGGGTTTGGGGTTCGGGCATTTAAGTATTCGCCTACGAAATAATCCACGACCTTTTCTTTAAATATTTTTTCAAAATTTAAAATATAATACGGAATATCCAATGTTTGACAGACGCGTTTTACGATATCGACTTCTTTTAAAGAGCAACAACTGTCAAATCGGCTGGTTTCTAATTTAGCCTGGTCATAAAGCTGCATCGAAACACCAATGACCTCGTGTCCTTCCTCTTTTAAAAGGGCTGCTGCCGTTGAAGAATCCACTCCTCCAGACATGGCCACAACCACTCTTTTTTTATGCCTCACTGACATGCCTCATTCATTTTCCGAAGATCAGAAATAATAGACGGTAAAATCGAACCCACAGTTTCAATATCTACATCTTTCGTTTCATAACCCAAACTAAATCGAACGGAACTGAGCGCTTCTGATTCGCTGCGTCCCATGGCCAAAAGAACATGAGAGGGATCCAAAGATCCGGATGAACATGCCGATCCAGAAGATGCAGCGATGCCCTTTAGATCCAAATTCAGTAAAATCCCCTCCCCCTCGACTCCTTCAAAGCTGAGATTTGTTGTATTGGGGACTCTTGGACTTTCCTTCCCCTGAATTCGAACTCCTGAAATATTTTTTTGAATATCTTCTTCCAACCGGTCTCTCAATTTTTCTAGTCTCTTCATATCATTAAATCCCTCTTGGAATCCTTCTTGCAATGCATTTTGAGCGATCAGCTCACAGGCTTTTCCAAATCCACAGATTGCAGCCACGTTTTCAGTGCCACCTCTCCGTTTTCTCTCTTGATTGCCGCCATGAATCAACGCTTCTAATTTCAATGCGTTTCGAATAATGAGTGCGCCTGCTCCTTTTGGCCCATAGATCTTATGACTGGATACCGTCATAAGATCTATGGACAATTCTCCAAGATCCAATTCACATTTTCCCAACATCTGCACAGCATCTGAATGAAATAAAATTCCTTTTTCTCTTGCCAACTCCCCAATCTCTTGTATTGGCATCAATACACCCGTTTCATTATTGGCTGCCTGAATGGAAATTAAAATTGTATCGGGACGAATAGACTGTCTTAATTCTTCCAAATTTAATTGTCCCGAGTGATCCACCGAAATATACGTTACATCTGCGCTTCGTTTATTCTTCAAATAATCCAAGCATTCCAATACCGATTTGTGTTCGACTTGGGATGTAATGATATGCTTCCCCTTTTTTTGGAATGCTTCGAACACCCCTTTAATGGCCAAAT
>CAZDSE010000124.1:0-6260 GCA_964507905.1 uncultured bacterium
ATAAGCCATCCAAAGTAGTTGATTGTGATCCTCAGGGTCAATATCTTGAGGTGAAAAAAGGGAATTTTTCAACACCGGATACAGTGAATAGTATTGCGGCGGCAAAAAAAGGATTTTGTCCTTGGGAAAACAGATCATTTATATTCGTAAATCCTCAAATAGGAAGTCAAATTTGGCCAGGAGAGTTTGAACCTTTCCGTGGAGAGGGCGCAGTTTTATCGGCAAATGGAAATTTCATATTCGCAAATGCGCAAATATTTGACTTTAGAGAGAGAAAAAAATTCTTTAACATTGATAAACCAATAGTATATCCATCGGATATTAAGGGAGGGGGCTTTTCTCCAGACGGGACAGAATATTTGGCTTATACTGGGGACAAGGCGTTTAAAAAATATAACTTAAAAACAAAGGCTTTTACATCAATTGATCTCAGCCCGTTTGTTTATAAACCAGCAGGTTCACAAAAGACGGATTGGATTGAAGAGATAATCTGGCCCAATAATTTTCTTTTCGTTCTAACGAGCCAAGGGAAGGAAGACAATATTCTTCGTTTCTGGAAAGTGACTTGGTAGCTGTCTTAAGCCATCCTTAAATACTTATGGAGCTGGACTTGAAGCTTAACGGGGAATTGGTCATCACAAATCCACTGCCCCAGGAGACCTGGATCTAATTGTCCATGGGTTGGAGACAATAGAACTTGTTTGCAGCGGTTGAGTATTCCATATTGAGTAGTCACACTTTTTGACCACTCATAATCAAATCGATCTCCAATCACAAACTTAACCTCGTCTTGAGTATTCAAGTTGTTTAAGTTGTCCCAATTGTTGTGTGAGGCCATACGACTGGAAGGCGTTTTAAAATCAATAATCTTAGTGACTTTGGAATTTACACGATCAGTTAAGATAGAACCTGACGTTTCTAGAAGCACCGCGTAAGAGTTATCCACAAGGATATCCATAAGTGGATAAACCTCTTCTTGGAGTAGCGGTTCCCCTCCTGTGACTTCTACCAATTTGCAGTTAAACTTCTGAATTTCTTTAAGAATTTCTTGAATACTCATTTTTTTTCCATCATAGAAAGCATATTCTGAATCACAATACGTGCACCGTAAATTACAGGCTGTGAGCCTAATGAAAATACATGGCTCGCCAGAGCGCGTCCCTTCCCCTTGAATGGAATAAAATATCTCATTTATGGTTAGCATAAAGTTTGGGCATTATAGGGGAGTTTGGGAATTATTCAAGTTGAACTATTTGGATTTAAATAGATTTTTTGCGGAATTGGCAAAGTTTGAGGCATGTTCTTTTACTTTGTGAAGTAAACGTTTTGCCCATAAATATTCTGTGGCCAAGATCGCGAGTCCTATGGGAATGACGAGCATGGCAGGACCGGGAGTGAAAAATAGAATAATGCCAAAAATAAGAACTGTTCCACCTATTATAGATACGACCAAGCGGCGTGCGGCTTTATAGGTCCAGTCGACAATATGTTTCATGGAAGAGATCTTATTATAGATTTTGATCTCAGTACAAGTGTATGTTACTGAAAGAAATGGCCATTGAAAAAATTTTTCAGTGGCCCACTTATGGCAAAAGACAAAACATATTTTAGTTGTCAGTCTTGTGGATCACAAAGTCCAAAATGGCTTGGGAAATGTCCGGATTGTAATTCGTGGAATACATTCGTAGAAGAAAGAGAGATTAAACCCACGAATGTGCTAGAAACAAGAACGTTTCATGATACAGGGGTGGCCCCGCAGCCCATTACAAAACTATCCTCAACGAAATCCAAACGAATTTCGACTAAAATTTCTGAATTGGATCGGGTGTTGGGAGGGGGACTTGTCGAAGGATCATTAATCTTGGTTGGGGGAGATCCCGGTATTGGAAAATCCACGATTGTGCTTCAAGCATTTCAGAGTTTGGCGGCTCAAAAAATACCCGTGCTTTATGTTTCGGGTGAAGAATCATTAGAACAAACAAAATTAAGAGCCGAACGCCTGGGAGCTTGTTCCGAAAACTTGTTTTTATTGTCTGAAACCCTTTTAGAAAAAGTGATTAAAGATACACAAGCGCTTAAACCCAAGGTGCTTGTGATTGATTCCGTTCAAACGCTTTATACGGGAGAGTTGGAATCTGCTCCGGGAAGCATCAGTCAAGTGAGAGAAGTCGTCGCAAGACTCATGTACTTGGCCAAAAGAGAAGGAATTACGACTTTTATCATTGGACATGTGACCAAAGAGGGATCTTTGGCGGGGCCGAGAGTTTTAGAACACATGGTCGATACGGTTTTATATTTTGAAGGCGATGGCGGAAAAAGTTATCGAATTTTAAGAGCGGTTAAAAACCGATTTGGATCAACGAACGAAATTGGAGTTTTTGAAATGACCGAAGAAGGTTTAATTGGTGTAGAAAACCCATCCGAATTATTTTTATCTGAAAGACCTCTTCATGCTCCCGGCTCGGTCGTCGTGTCTTCTGTCGAAGGGACAAGACCCCTTTTGGTTGAACTTCAGTCTTTGGTGTCTCCTACGATTTTGGCATTGCCCAGACGAACCACAATTGGGGTGGATCATAATCGGGTCTCCATATTGGTAGCAGTTTTGGAAAAAAGAGCAGATTTGGCGCTCTACAGTCATGATGTGTATGTGAATGTGGCGGGGGGATTAAAAATTCAAGAACCCGCAGTGGATTTGGGAATTGTGGCATCCGTGGCATCTAGTTTTTTAAATAAATCAATTGATCCTCAGAGTTTATTTCTGGGCGAAGTAGGCCTTACAGGGGAAGTAAGAGCTGTGGGGCATATTGAGATTCGGATTAAGGAAGCAGAACGACTGGGGTTTAAGCGGTGTTATTTACCGAAGTCGAATTTGAAGAAACTGAAGCTGAAAACAGACTTGGATCTGATAGGGATTATCTCTGTAGATGAATTGAGAGAGATACTTTTTCATTGATTGAAGCACTCTTAACATACTTTCCATATTGGGGAATTTTTCTTCTCATTATTCTGGGAGGAGTAGGACTTCCACTCCCGGAAGATTTGATTCTCATTTTGGCGGGACATCTTGCACATTCAGAAGACTTAAATGTGTGGCTCATGCTTGGGGTTTGCTTCTTGGCTGTGTGGCCGACAGATTATTTTTTATATTGGGTCGGAAAAAAATACGGCAGAGCTGTTTGGAGACTTAGATTTATTAGAAGGATCATGACCCCCAAGCGTAGGGTTCAAGTGATGGATCAATTCGATAAGCATGGAGATAAAGTCGTATTTATTGCAAGATTTATTGGAGGTTTTCGGGCCCCTGTTTTTATTACAGCTGGGATTTTAAAGATGTCTGCCATTCGTTTTTTGGTATTGGATTTTGTGGCATCCTTATTTAGTGTGCCATTGTTTGTGTTTGGCGCATACTTTTTGGGACAAAAATTGGCCACACGAGCCACTCAAATGGCGCATCAAATTACGATTTATTTATTAATATTCATCGCCATTGTCTGTGTCGTGATTTTTCTCATTGATTATATCAAAACTGGAAAAGCACCCGACCCAAATACCGAACCACCCTCCACTGGTCCCGTGGCATAAGAGGAGGCATCTCATGTCTCTCGCTCTTTTTATTCTTTTGGGAGTTATTTGGAGCTTCTCATTTGTCGCGATTAAAATAGTAATTTCTGAAATAAATCCTCTGTGGGGCGCATCTTTTAGGATCGTTTTGGCTCTGTGTTTCTTATCCATCATCTATTGGGTGCTCAAAAAATCATTTGGGGTTTCATCAAGCTACAGATGGAAAATTTGGTTTGTGGGATTATTTATGCAGGCCATCCCATTTGTTCTTCTATTTTCGGGAGAGAAGCTTATTTCTGCTGGGCTTGCTGGGATTGTCAATGGAACCGTTCCCCTATGGACGCTTCTTTTGGCTTGGATTTTTTTAAAGGACCATGAATTATTTTCCACGAAGAAAATTTTTGGTCTTTGTTTGGGTTTTTTTGGGATTCTCATTGTCTATGTTCCAAAATTAGCCTCATCAGGCCCAGTTGTCTCTCCAGGCGCTCATTTGGGAATTTTGCTGGTTTTATTGATGTCTCTTTCCTATGGGATTGGGGCTGTATTTAACAAAAAGATGATATCTGCCAAGGTCAATCGATATGGGATGCTGTATCAACAACACGTTTCAAGTTCTATTTTTATTATTTTATTTTCTTTGATTTTTGTAGGAATTCCGACAGTACCAAAACATCCCATTCCTGTGGGCTCAGCTTTACTATACTTAAGTCTTGTCTCCAGTGCGATTGCTTGGATTATTTACTTTTATTTATTGGAACACTGGGGTGCTGTTGGGACCAGTACGATTACATATTTTTTGCCAGTGGGAGCGTTGATTACAGACTTCTTATTTTTTAGAACCATTCCCACTATTTCAGAATGTTTGGGAGCTTGTGCCATTCTATATGGCATTGCATTAACGCATACCAGAATCAAAAGTCTTCAAAGCGTGTGATCTGTACATCTGGAAACTGCAGTTTTCCATTCGGTGAGGTGGGCGGTTCTTTCCTTCTCTTTCATCTGAGGCAGAAACTCGCGATCTATTTGCCAGGCTTTCTTAATTTCTGAAAGATCGGACCAAAAACCAATGCCCAGACCGGCCAAACATGCAGCGCCAAGGGCTGTGGTTTCAATCGTTTTGGGACGGACAACAGGGGTTTTTAAAATATCCGACTGAAACTGCATCAAAAGAGTGTTGGCACAGGCCCCCCCGTCGACTTTTAAAGACGATAATTTTTTCCTCAGATCTTTTTGCATGGCAGTGAGCAAATCATAATTTTGAAATGCAATTCCTTCTAACGTTGCTCTGGCAATATGGGCATTTGTTGTGCCTCTCGTGAGGCCAGAGATGAGGCCACGTGCTGAGCTATCCCAATAGGGAGCGCCCAAACCCGTGAGTGCGGGAACAAATACAACACCATCGGAAGAAGTGACCTGGGTTGCCAGTGCTTCTACATCCGATGACTTTTGAATAATTTTAAGACCATCCCGCAACCACTGAACTGCTGCGCCGGCGATGAAGGCGGATCCTTCAAGTGCATAGGTGGTTTTCCCTTTCAGTTGCCAGGCCACGGTGGTGAGCAGATTATATTTGGAGTGAATGATTTTGGGTCCAGTATTTAATAGCAGAAAGGAACCGGTCCCATAGGTGCATTTGGCTTGTCCGGGGTCAAAGCAGGCTTGACCAAACAGTGCAGATTGTTGATCCCCTGCCATTCCGCTAATGGGAATTCCATCCGGAAGACCAGGAACTCCTAAGGTTTTTCCATAAATTTCCGAGGAAGATTTAATTTCAGGAAGAATTGTTCGAGGAACTTTTAATATTGATAAAAGTTCGTCGTCCCACTGTAAGGTTTGAAGATTCATCAAAAGTGTACGAGATGCATTCGAGGGATCTGTGACATGGATAGAATTTCTGGTCAGTTTGGATACCAAAAAA
The DNA here is from genome assembly GCA_964507905.1 of uncultured bacterium. GTDB lineage: Bacteria > Bdellovibrionota > JACOXK01 > 2-02-FULL-40-11 > 2-02-FULL-40-11 > CAZDSE01. Next base: position 5,480 of record CAZDSE010000124.1, read on the forward strand.
GTGTCGATGGTGCCGAATGCCACTTTATTTTCTTTGGCTTGTGGGTAGAGATCCGGATGGGCATCAAAAAACCACTTAATTTTCGTGCCAGAAAAATACGGATCTAAAAGAAGCCCCGTTTTTTTTCGGAATATTTTTTCTTTCCCAGATTTTTTTAATTTTGCACAGATTTCTGCGGTTCTTCGGCATTGCCATACGATGGCCCGAAATAAAGGATCACCTGTTTTTTTATCCCAAAGACAAGTCGTCTCACGCTGGTTTGTAATGCCAATGGCAGCAATCTCAGTTGGAGAAATTTTACTTTGTTCCAAAACGACCTGAATGGATGAGAGTGTTGAGCGCCAAATATCATTTAAATCGTGTTCCACCCAACCTGGTTTTGGGTAGTGCTGAGGATATTCTTGGTTGTGTTTGGCGATAATTGCTAGATTATTATCAATGAGTAATGCCGTCGTGCCGGTTGTCCCCTGGTCAATGGCCAATATGTAAGAACCCATAACAGAGATATGTATCTAAAAAAAATGCGATATGCAAAATGATTTGGTTATTCTTTGACGATTGGATCTACGGATTTTGCACATTCTTTGGAAGGACATGGGGCTGCAATCCGACGCGCCACGGTATCCCACCATTTGCGAACAGGTAAGTCTAAGGCGTCTACGATGATGGCCACAATGATCACGGTCATAACGAGCGCAATGACATATTCAATCGTGGCTTGTGCTTTTTGGGTCAACTTCATACCCCCATTATAAAGAAGTTCAGGGTACTTTTTAATTAA
>CAZDSE010000125.1:0-6173 GCA_964507905.1 uncultured bacterium
AAGGCTTATAATGATGATATGTTTTGGGGATCGGTGAATCTTATGTCGGCTGGAGTGGGGGCTCTACCGGCAGGAAAAATCTTATTTTTAAATCGAATGGCAGTCCATAGCCGAAAAACAGCCGAAGAAGCTGCAAGACTTGCCAGCATGATGCGAGCGGAACGAGTGGTGCAAGCTGCGCGAGCAGCGAAATTAGCGAATATGGGAGAAGGCCCTTCAGAAATTGCAGCTCAATTATTTATTCATGGCACAGACGAAAAAGCGTTAAATGGGTTTATGAAATTTGTAGATATGATGGATGAAACCACAAGACTAGAATTTCAAGATACGATTGGGGCGTTAACCAAAAAAAGTTTACAAGAAGGACTGGATGATGCGGCACGTTTGGCAGCCAAAAATAAAGCCATTAAAATGTTGCAAATAATAGATGACAATCCACACCTGACCCCCAGAGAAATAGAGCGGATGTTGGCAGATGAATTGCCTCTCCTGCAATCTGGTGTTGTGGAACCCAATTTGGCGCTTCGCAATGCAGGAGGAGTCAGAGTTGGGGTCTCTTTGCCTGAAAAAGTGGCCTCAGGAAAAGTCGGAGTTGTGGAATATACGGGAGCACAACGCGGAATGCAGGGAACATGGAATGTTCAAATATTAAGTGAATCTAGAATTAAAGTTTTTCGAGTGAATCCTGATGGCCTGAGACAAGAATCTGTCATGAGTCGAGAGTCCTTTAGAAACAGCTTTCGTAGCGCTTCTTCTACTGAACCCTCTTCTATTCAGATCTCTTCTGGTCAGACCGCTTCTGGTCAAACCTCTTCTGAGATGCCCACAAATCCCTCCCCAGCTCCAAGGGCAATATCACGATCCACGCCCCCCAGAGTGCCGCTATCGCAAAGAATTAAATCCGGAGATGTGATTGAGATTACATATCTTGGAAAAAGGCCTGGAATGCAAGGGACCTGGACTGCGAATTCTATGGATAGATTGGGGACGAGATTTAGGATTACACAAACTGAAGGTGGACAAAAACGAGCGATGATTATAACCCGCTCAGAATTGAATGGAGGTTTCCAGGCCATAGAAATGGAAATTGAAGAAGTTCTTCCCAAAACACCTTCCCCTGTTTCTGAAATACCAGAGTCAGCTCCATCTTCTGGTCGGGGTCAGGTGCGGGGGAGGCATGGTGCCTATGATTATTATTCGGCCGATGCATATGTCCGACAAGGAACGTTCGGAGATGAAGTCATTATTCAGACCTCAGATGGGATTTCACACAGAGTCCAATTTTTGCATTCTGGACGAGAAGTCCTGACGGTACGAAATCCTGATGGAACTGTGTTTTCTGTTTCTAAAAATGATATTGAGTCCATTCGTAAAAGTATTTTCTCTCCAAATGAGAGTTGGCGAGTGACTTCTGCAGAGATTATAGATTCCAATCTTTCAAAAATAAATAGTTTTAGATTCCAAGATAGGGTAGCCCAGAGTGCTGCATTTCGTTCGGGTGAGCCACTTTCAGTTAGAATTTATGTCAATCAGAATACCGGTGAAATTTTAGACTATGCATTTTCCTTAAAACAAGAGGTAGAAGATGCCATAGTCTATGCCCCGAATGTGAGAACGTTAACCATAAAGATTAATCCCGATAAAACTTTTTCTCTGCCACCCTCATATATACGTGATCTAACCCCTGCAGCTTTTCATAATCTTCAAAATTCACTTCAATCTGCAAAATACTGGCAGCCGTCGTCATATTAAGGTTTGAGCCATCAATCATCAAATCAGTCGGTGCCTTCGACGGGACCTGTCCAATCGCCAATTCCACCCATCAAATTCCAGAGTTGCTTATATCCGTTTTTGGCCAGGAATTCACACGCAGCTACGCTTCGACCGCCACTATGGCAGTATACGATATATTTTTGATTTGGTGAGCCCACCTTAGTGAGGGATTGCTCAAGCTCATCTAAAGGAACGAGCTTAGCCCCGGGGATATGATCATCATTGTACTCATGTTCAGTTCGCACATCGAGCCATACGAACTCATCCTTGCGAGACTCATAAATTTGTAATGCATCTCGGCCATCGATATTTTGATATCCATTTTGCTCTGCCGTGGTTGCAGGCCCATAACATTGAATACTCATAATCATAACCTCCTTAAATATTTAAATACTGTTTTTTAAAAAATATGGCTAGAGTTTTTTATTGGATGTGACTTGAACCACTATTGGATGACATCGCGTGGCCTTCATGACGGCCTGACCTTGCATTTCGAAGGTCTGGTCGGGAAAATTGAGTTGGCCATCGATCATTCGATATTCTCCATGTCCTTGAATCTGACCAGATGCATCGCGATCAAAAAAGATAACAAATTGGTATAAAAAATGTTCTTTGAAAAAGTGAAAGGTGAGTGAAGATTGAAACAAAAGCGAAGCCTCGATATAACTTGGGCGGTCGTTTCTATTTAAAAGATTATTAAACGGCTCATATCCTTGGCCCGAGTTGATTTCCAGTTTTAATCGGGTTTGATTTTTATTCATGAGGCCAAACCGGATTAAAACTTCCAATGGATCGTTGTCGGGGGCTTTGATTAGCCATTCTTTGTCGATCAGATCGGATGGCAGGATTTGGACGGCAGGGGGAGTGGATGTCTTTGTGAGCGATCCATCTTCTTCATTTGTAAAATCAAATCTTTTTGGATCTGAATTTTTTTGTGGTTCAATGACTGTGACGTCATATACTTTGGTCATGGTTATTTTTTGAGGGGCTTCAGAAAAATCCAAAGTGAGATGGATGATATATTCATATGAAATACGTGAATTATTTTTTTTGGGGAGCGTAAATGCAAATGTATCTGATTTAAATCGTAGTATATTCCTTCGCATATCGTCATCGAGATCGGATATTTGTCCATCCTCTAACTTAAATGGGATGGGTGGAATGTCCGGTAAGGGTTCTATCATGAGTACGCGGTCATTGTAGCCAAATCGCAAAGTTTCCTCATCATAGAATGCATCATTGGTGTTGGGGAAGAGATTGCGAGAAGGATTTTTTATAAAAGGGCGTCGTGAGCGGTATAAATAGACACCCGAAAAGTCTTCCAATTGTGTTCGTATTTTTAAATATCTGGGATCGGAACCGAGCTCATCTGGGTTTGTTTGGCCAAATGTGCTCGCGAGTGGCATGAACATGAGGATGACAATAAAGATGAGTTTGAAAGTCAGATCGGTAATCTGAAACATGGACATTTTCTATATCACAGAATGTGATTGAGGGGAAATGAGAATAATTTATTCCACCACTTCAGAAATGGTTTTGGCTTGCATAAAGAGCATGAGGTAATCGGGGCCGCCGGCTTTGGAGTCGGTGCCGGACATGTTGAATCCCCCAAAGGGATGGGCGCCCACAAAGGCGCCGGTACACCCACGATTGATATAAAAATTTCCCGCATGAAAGAGATCTTTGGCCTTTTCAATTTTTTTTCGATTTTTGGTAAAGACTGCGCCGGTTAAGCCGTATTCAGTATTATTTGCAATTTGAAGTGCATCATCAAAACTTTTGGCTTTGATGATGGAGAGTACGGGAGCAAAAATTTCTTCTTGGGCAAGTCTCGCGGTGGGGGAGACATCGGCAAAAATCGTGGGTTCTAGAAAATAACCATTCCCCGGTATCGGTTTTCCGCCGGTGAGTAAAATTCCTTCTTGTTTACCAATTTCGATATAACTTAAGGCCTTTTCAAATTGGGGTTGGCTTATGATGGGACCCAAGGCTGCATCCGGTTCTTCGGGAGGCGCCACTTTAAGTGTTTTTACTTTTTCGACCAAGGCTTGTGTGAATCGATCATAAATTTTTTCATGGATGATGGCCCTTGAACATGCTGAACATTTTTGCCCCTGATAACCAAACGCAGATTTAATCACTCCATTGAGTGCGGATTCCAGATTCGCGTCTTCATCGACGATGATGGCGTCTTTGCCGCCCATTTCGGTAATGACTTTTTTAATCCATTTTTGACCTGGAGCCGCTTTGGCGGCATTTTCAGTAATTTCAAGACCCACTTTTTTGGAGCCCGTAAATGAAATGAATCGAATTCTCGGATGGGTTACTAAAAATTTTCCGGCAGTGGCTCCCGTTCCGGTGATGAGATTAATGACGCCATGTGGAAGTTTTACCGCTTCAACCAATTTCATAAATTGTACCGCCACCGTCGATCCAAATTCAGAAGGTTTTACAACGACTGTATTCCCGGTGACGACGGCAGACATGGTCATGCCAATCATAATCGCAAACGAAAAATTCCATGGGGAAATAATAGCGCCCACACCCAGTGGGATGTACCGAAGTTCATTTTTTTCATTTTTAATGGGGATGAGACGCGGAGATTTTGAAAGTCGAATCATTTCGCGACCGTAGTATTCCAAAAAATCTATGGCTTCTGCAACTTCTGCGTCGGCTTCCCGCCAATTTTTTCCAACTTCATAGGTTAACCAAGATGCATATTCAAACTTTCGTTTTCGAATGACCGCGGCCATTTTAAAACAATATTGTGCTCTTTTAACTGCGGGAACTTTTCTCCAAGATTCAAAAGCAGTCCAGGCCGATTGAATGGCCAAATGGGCTTGGTCTTCGGAGGCTTCCTGGAGAATGCCAATGACTTCTGAAGTTCGAGACGGATTAAAAGAGTTAAATTGAGAGGCACTTTTTATTTTATTTCCAGCAATAATGAGACTGCATTCTTGACCCAGCCCCTGTTTCACTTTGGCGAGGGCCTGGATCATCTGGTTAAATGGTTTTTTTTGAGTAAAGTCCGTTAGGGGCTCATTTCTAAAAGATTTCATAGTGTTATATCGATATCAAACTTAAAACCACAAATCAACTGGCCGCTATTTTTTAACTAAAAAAAATCCGCCAAAATGCCGATAAAGCTCTTAGGGAAAGATTCGTTTTTTTATATGGGTGAACGTGTATTAGAATTTTTAATTTATATCATAGGCGGCATGAGCTTTATCCTGCTTGGGTGGGCTATCTTGCGGGAATTATTTGGGAAATTGAACTTTAAAGAGCAGAAAAAAAGGAACGATCTTACACAGAAATTATTTAAAGAATGGATCCAAGGACCCGATGAAAAAAGAAAGACCATTGTGATGGAATTAAAAAAACAAGGCAGTGCGCAATTTTTGGAGCCTTTTTTCTTTGAGTTTTTTGAACGGTCTCCCAAAAATGAGCAAGAAGAGATGCGGTCTCTATTTGAGCTGATCGGCATTCAAGAGTTTTTAAGAAAAACGTTACATGAATCATCGGATCTGATGAAACGAGAGAAAGCCGCATTAAAACTGGGACGAGTGGGGGTCATGCAAGATATACCGATTCTATTGGACGTGCTTCGAGATCCGGCTGAAAAAACGAGAGTCAAAGAATGTGTGAGTTTGTCGCTGTATGAATTATCGAAAGAGCTATTAAACGAAAAAAATGCAGTGGCCAATGCCGCACTTTTGGTGCAGTTGCTCGAAGTCCAAAATCCTTCCATGCAGGTGCATATTGCCAAAACCATATCGGAGCTTTCGATGCCCAGAGAGGATTTAATTCATCATTTGCTGAGACTGGAAGCCGATCATGCCAAAGAAGGGGCGCTCAAAGTATTTGAACATTGGGACGATCCTGAGCTGGCACCATTGCTGCTGGATTTCTTAGAGGATTTGCATCCCAACATCCGTCGGGCTGCAGTGTCACTTCTGGGCAGATGGCAAAATGAAGACTCTTTATTTTTGCTCTTTAAAAAATTGGAAGATCCAGATCCAATGGTACGTGTGGCCGCCATCGAAGCATTATTTTTATATGAGCATCCGGCCATAAAAGTACAATTTAAAAAACACTTGGATGATCCATCGGTGGATGTGCAAATCGCATATCTTGAAAAATTGGCTCTACTGAGTGACTCAGACAGTGTTTCCACTTTTATTCAAAAAATAAGTGATGCCTCATTTAAGAGTGCGTGGGTCAGTCATCTGATGAATTTGAATAAAGATTCACTTTCAAAAATCTTTGGGTATTTAGGCATAGACGAGCGAATTTTCATTGGAAAAGTGGGATTTGCAAAAGCCAATTTTGAAATGGCTTTTGGCCTGACTGCACTTGAAAGTTCAAATCAGGATTTACGCAAAAAAGCATTAGAGGCGCTT
>CAZDSE010000126.1:0-6121 GCA_964507905.1 uncultured bacterium
TAAAAAATGGAAAGGCAGTTCGAAAGCCAATCCGGACTGATTTAATGTCTGACGAAGCCTGCAGAAATCTATTACCACATACAAATGATGCATCGGTGTTTATAGGAATGCACACAGGAAAATTTGAACAATTACAGGCAACTTTAGAAGAAGGCCGCCGGCAAATAAAAAGAATAGATTCTGTGAATGGAGTTTCAAATGGGGGGATATATACAGGCATGGGATTTGCCGGTGCGCAGGGAATGATGGGAAATTTAAATCCTCAAGATCCAAATGCTTCACCCACGCCACAAAGAGATATTGATCCATACGAAATTAAACTTACTGTAGACCATTTTGCTCCGGTTATTGATGCATTGAAGCAAAGCGGATTTTTGCCAACTGATTTTACGCCGACATATGAAAATAAGGGGCCTTATGGTCCGAATTCAAGATTTACTTTTATACCGACTACGTACCAGGGGCCATGGGATCGTTCATTCGAAGGGAGGCGGTTTTGGGTGGAGTGCTACATTCATGGGGTTCATGCAGACGGATCATATGCTGGCATGATTGATTTTGCCATCAATTTGAGGAGCGGTGAGATGTATCGTGTGGAGTATTCTCCACAAGGCGGAGTAAAAACGTTTAAGCCGTTTAGCGATATCGTTTTGTTTCATGATCTTAAAAAAGCCACGCAGATTTCACAATTTGCGGCCAGTGATTCCAAACAATACAAATCATTGGAAGAGAGTGGATATTTGCCACCCAATTATCGACGAGAAAATATTTTTATTAGACCACACTATTCCCAGCATCAGGAGGCTCAAGGAAGTAATGCAACGTCCGAACACAAGATCGATCCATTGGAATGGGATAAAGTTTTTGAAAATGGATTTGTAGGGAGTCGAGGAGTTGAAGTTCACTATTTCCTATCGAAAAAAACAGGAGAAGTAAACAAGGTTGAATTTTACCCTGTGAGACTGAGTACTCATGGACCACATAGACCACATAAAATATTAATACCCGTTCACATTGATCAGAGTGGTCAAGTGACTCGAAAAAATGTCAGAACTGATTTAATGTCAGTTGAGGCGCTCTCTCATGTGGAGGATTCTCTTCAATATATTCAAAGTCAAAGTGGAAAGCTTGAAAAGTTGCAACATGAATTAGAAGAAGGTCGCAAACGGGTGGTTCGGGCCCCTCCCGAATTGATGACGATTGTTGAGGGAAAATTTGATATTGGTTCCATTGATCGGGAGATCCGCGAGAACCGAAAGAAACATAAAATGGATTCTGAACCTGAGAGGCCAACTCCAACAGCCACTGAGGCAGCCGATCGGCTTTCTAAAAGTTTGGCCAAATTGGTCCCAGAACTGGATAACACTCAGTATAGAATGACACATCTTGTATTTACTCAACTGGCTGAACAGTTTAAGAAATTGCATACAGCTACTGAGCAAGAAAAATTATACGGCGCTTCCTATTCAGATATTCGAGATGTGACATTGACTACGGAAAAGCAGTTAGAGAAATTATTTCGGGGCACTTCCAAATCTCTATGTGATGAGTACGAGAGCATATTGGCGGAAGAAAAGAACTGGACTGCTGAGCTTGCCCAAGAATCTGAAAGACGAGGTTTTGTTTCAAGTAGTGAGGATGACGAATATTTAGAGATGATTCTAGGATTAAGACAACGACGACTAGAGATATTAAATGAATTTAATAGCCGATTGATGGAAGTGACCAAATCAGGCATCAAATCCCAAGGCAAACGGCAGGACCCAGTTCGATATTTCTTAGAACAAATCTCTCAAACCACATCCAAAATTATTCAAAGACTGGGTCTCAATAACATTACATTTGGCCCCGATCGAAATGAAACGAAAGGCGGTACCTACGCAGGTATGGGATTTGGGAGTGCGCAGGGGATGTTTGGTCGTGCGAATCCGTCAGACCAAAATAAGTCATCTGATCCACAAGTAAATTTAGATCCTCTTCAAAAACAATACACACCCGAAGACTTTTATATAGCCATTAATGAGATGAAAAATAGGGGGATAATCCAGTCTGACTTTACACCCACTTATGAAAATAAGGGTGAAATTGGGCCAAACTCCAGAATCGCAGCCATGAGAGAGTCATCTCCGGGTCCATGGAGGGATCATCCGGAGCAAAGAAAATATTGGTGGGAATGTTACATTCATGGGGTGGATGCAGAAAGCAGATATGCAGGGATGGTTAAATTTAAAATTAATTTAAAAACGGGAGTGATTTGGGAAGTGGAATATTCACCATTCGGTGATGTTCTAACGTATTTACCTTACGATGCGGTGGTTTTGTATAAGGACTTAAAATTGGCAACACGAATATCCTCACATGCATTTTATGATATGAGAACTTATAAGTCTCTCGGTGAAAGTGGGTATGTTCCTGCTGGGTATCGGAGGGATGAGGAACGTCCGCCAGTCATGAGACAAACTCACGCTGAAGATAAGATACGACATGAATTTAAAGTTTTTGAATATGGCTATGTGGGGGATCAGCAAGTTGAGGTTCATTACTTTATGCAAGAGACTGGAGAAGTATCGCAAGTGGAATTTTATCCATTCAGAACTTCTCGAGGGGCATTTCATAAGGTGGATCTGGAGGTCGGAAAAACTCGAGACGGACAACCCATTCGAAAAAAATTCAGAATCGATTTGTTATCTCAGGAGGCCTTGGAAGCAAATCGAAATCACTCGGTTTTAAATTTAATTGAAACACAACGCTCCCAATACAATAAATTGAAGGCCCAATTGGCTTTTGCGAAGCAACAAGTTAAAACCTTTCTCTCCTCCCGCCTCCCCAAAATTACGTTTGGTCCCGATCCAAATGAAACCAAAGGGGGAACCTATTTGGGCATGGGATTTGGGGGTGCGCAGGGGATGAAGGGAGGAGGCTCAAATCCCAGGACGAGTGAAGATGGAAAAGATGAACAAACAATTCAGGAAAATTTCAGTGATCTCTTAAAGACCACGACCATGGAAGATGCGCTGAAAGTTGCCAGTCGAATAGTCCCCGTACGGATTTGGCCACCGGAATATGCGAGACAATTTGGGGAGCAGTATTTGCCACGTGGGGAAGAAGTGGAGCTAATCCAACATGAGATGAAAAATGGGAGTTTTGCGGGATATAATTACCAATACCATTTCACTTTTTTGACTCGAGGAGTATTGTTTACTCTCTATGTTTTAAGACATGAAAATTTTCATGCCGTATGCGATTTAACCTTACCTGAACAACTTAAGGGAAATAGACACAGTAGTGCTGATCAGGAAGCTATATTTAAAATTCGAGAGTTTGTCGAAGAAACATTGAATTTCTTAAGAGAAGAAAAGTCAGTGCCGCGACTTGAGTTGTACGCTTTTCACCATCCCAGAGCCAAACATTCATTTTGGAAGACTGAGGCCAGAGTGCAAGATGCTATGGAGATCCTGCAAACCCAATATGGCTGGCAGTCTGGAGAGGTGATGACGCTTATGTATGATATGATTTCTCATATCAAAACAGCTGCACCGGATTTTGTGGATTCTAATGATCCCATCACTGAAGCATTAGAATTGGCTCAACAAAGATGCCAGGGGACAGAAGAGAAGAGGTGGGAAGGCGACGCCATTGCCCAATTAAAAAGTAAGTTAGAAGAGTTGGGATGGAACGATTTGTGGAATAAAGATGCAAATGGGGATGCAACTGAAATTGCAAGGATCAATGAAAGAGTTGAAAATTTATTTGTGGGATTGGATGTTGCTCCAACTGTAGAAAAAGCAAAAGAAATATTTTTTAAAATTTCAGAATCGTTAGACGTCCTGCCGAAAGACCAACGAAGCGCCTTTGTCAAAAAGCAGCTCACTTACTTAGACCACTATCCCCACAGAAATAAGATTATATCTGGTGTCGGCGATGTGGGGCACTTTGGGGCGGGACTTTTTGTACAGCATGTGTTGGAGGATTTGGAAAGTAAGTTGGTTCATGGAGAAGATCCGAGACACTTAATGGAATTTGTCCAGCACTGGGATTCCGTCTTATATGACTATGCGTATTTTGGAGTGGGGGGAAAGATGGGAACGTTGGCGTATGACCTGACGCTCTCCAAACTCTATGCCAAAGCGTATCATGCATTTTATGCTGAAACCTATACGCAGCTTCTAAAAGGCTTGGCCCTTCCAGAGATGGCGGCAGAACGGTCATTACTCATGAAGATGTATCCCAATCGATCCATGCTGGGACAATTTTTAAGATCTCAAGCGGGAGCATTGGCGGCATTTGCGTTTAGTCAATATATGAATACCGGCCGAATAGATCCTGTAAACATTGCCAGCTTTCAGATGAGTTATTTGCTCACCCACTTGGTGGTGACATCACTCAGTCGAGGGGCATTTGCTGAAATCGGAGCATTTTTATTTAGTCATTCGTCCAAAGGATTATGGTTACTGGGAGGCCCCTACGGGGCAGTGGTCAAAGTCATACAAATGGGAGTGTCATTATATGCAGCCAATAAAATCTCCCCACATGTGGAGAAAGCTTTTTTGCAAATGGCAGATGATTTTAAAGAGGATGATGCAGAAAGCTTACGATATGCACTTCATGAAAAACTTAAAACAAATTTAAACTTAGATGAAACAGGTGAAGTGATATCGGAGATTAACTTAAGCTTAGAGACGTCCTTTCAAAGACGTTTATTTGATTTATTTCAATTATTGGCGAAGAAAGAGAGAGAAGAAGAACAGTATTTTAATACCCATCATCATGTGAGAGCTCTTGAGCTTCAAAAAGAAGCCTGTGAAGAGAAAATGAATTCAGCCGACGTACAAATGCAATATTCAGTCGTTAATTCTGATATTGCCATTGAAAGAAGCTGCAATCAAGATTCATGGGCTTCATATGCGACCTTGTATGGACTTCCTGGAGGTAAAGACAAGGGAATTTTGGCTCTGATTGACGAGGGAAACCAAAATAAACAAGCCTGGTTGCCAGAATATATGGACGGGTTAAGTAAAGTTCAAAGAAAAAATGAAATGATCTATCGAACCAAATTAGTAGAAATGGGAGAAGATTTATTTAGAGGGAATTTAATTGAGACTTATATGGCATTAAAAGAAAGCTCTAATAGACAAGAGCGCATCGCATTATTGACAAAATATAGAGCCCAAAAAGAAGAAGCGGCATTGGCCAAAATAGACATGATGCAAGATAAAGCACAAATGGCTGAAGCATTGGCACAGGGGATGGCCGGAGCGGTGGGCCCAGGACCTGGATTTATTCCGCCGAATAGCAAAAGTCGAGTGGTGAAAAGTATATTTGAAAAATATTTAGAAGAGATGGCCTATTTTGAATATAAGGCAGATCATGAAGAGGATCTCTCCAAAAAATCCATTTATCGTGTGCAAGCAATACAACTTCAGTTGAAATTGGACAAACAGCTGGATTGGCTTAAAGATCCGTTTCAAACTCCCGAAATTCCAGAACAAGATGCTCAGTTGGAGCAACTTTTAACCTTCCAAAAATAAAACGAGTAGCAGATCCTGCTTGACTTCATATGATGAGCGTACTACTTTTTTTCGTTGGAGGTATCGTTTATGAAAAAAGTGTTCTGGGCATTTCTTTGTGTCTTTTATTTACCGTCAATTGTTTTTGCAGTCTCATCGCAAGATATTAAAAATTTCTTTGAGAATGACCATGGGGTGCTGCTGGATTACTATTGGGTACGGCCGCGCGAAATTTATGATCAGTATTCCAATGGGTCTCGGTTTATGAATTCTTATATCAGTGCGACTTATGTCAAAAATCCGAATACTTCTCCATATTTTGAAGGATTCAAAGACTATGTGGGGTCGCAAGCTGCTTCTTGGTCTCATGAGTTGGATTATCGCGTGACTCTGCATCAAGATCATAAAACGGAAACTCCAGAATGGTTAGATGAATATGCAGTTCGGATCATCGATGAAGCGGGAAAACTCGAGGTATATAATCAGAAACTTAATTTTGCGATTGGAACATTTGATGTCAATGGAAAATATGATTATCGGGGATATTATGTAGGGCTTGTGAATTTGAATTTGTGGAAGGATGTATTTTTTGATCCTTGGGATCAACGAATGTA
>CAZDSE010000127.1:0-6087 GCA_964507905.1 uncultured bacterium
TAGACTCTAATTTGAGTTACGACGAATACTGCTCAAAAATTCTTTCGGCTAAAAGATATATAGAACTGGGCGAGATTTATCAGGTGAATTTATCACAGTGTCTCATGGCAGAGCTGGATTCTCCGCCGGCCCAAGTCTATTCACATTTAAGACAATTAAATCCAGCACCCTTCTCTGCTTATCTAGACTTTGGTGAAGAAAAAATTTTATGCTCTTCTCCAGAAAGATTTTTAAAAGTGGATTTGGATGGCACCATACTCACAGAACCCATTAAAGGGACCATTCATCGGGGAGAAACTCCTGACGAAGATGAAAAATTGAAATCCATTTTACTCAAAAGCGAAAAAAATCGAGCAGAGCTCATGATGATTGTGGACTTGGAAAGAAATGATATTGGAAAGATTTGTGAGTTTGGGTCCGTCACCGTGCCCACTTTGTGTGAACTGAGAACCTATGCCACCGTCCATCACTTGGTTTCTGTAATCCAAGGGAAATTAAAAACGAACAATATTTCAGAAATTATTCAGGCCACCTTTCCCGGGGGCTCCATTACGGGAGCTCCAAAGCTTCGGGCCATGCAAATCATTGATGAGTTAGAACCCCACAACCGAGGAATTTATACGGGATCCATTGGATATATCGATTATCGTAGACAAATGGATCTAAATATTGCTATTCGTACTATTGTATATAAAAAGGGAAATTATTTTTTCCCGGTCGGTGGTGGAATCGTTAGTGATTCAAGTCCCAAAGAAGAATTTGAGGAAACGTTACATAAAGGAAAGGCGCTGGCTGAAACCTTAAAACGCGACGCATGGGCAATCAACTTTTCGAAGAAGTTGTAAAACTAAGCGGTCTCCCCCCAAAACTCATCAAAAAAGAACTTCGTATTATTCTAAAAAAAGCAGGGGTTAAACCCAAACGAATGACCAAAATATCATTACGCAAAGCCATGGCCAACTATTTAAAAGATGTGGTGAGTCAATTTATACAAGAAGATTCCATTAAAGAACAGTAAGAAAATTATTCTACGTAAGGTTTTTTAACTTTAATTTTGAGATGGTTTATTTTTTTGCGAAGCGTATTTCGATTAATCCCAAGCATGAGAGCTGCCTTCACTTGATTCCCTTTGGTCTTTCTTAAAACCAACTGAATCAGTGGGCGCTCAACACGTTCAATGACAATGGGATATAAGTCATTCACGGTAAAATTTTGGATTTGATCAATAAAAGTTTCAAGCTTTGAATGAACCAGATCTTCAAGAGCAAATTCCTTAAGCGCAGTTTTATTTACAGGAAGGGGAACATTTTTTTCGTCCGTTCTTTGTGTGACCAGAGTTGAATTTTCTGTCATACGCAAACCTCCTTTAAAAAATTGTTCGGATCCTAACACATAAGAGATAGATGGCAAGTTGAAACTTAAAAGTATAAAAAGTGACAAAATTTGACATCGCCGTCATAAATCGCTATCCTGAATATAATGAAATCCTTTGGGTGGAGGGTGTCTTTTTTTCTATTTTGCCTCATTCTCACAAACTGCGCAACCTCGCGAAATCATTCAGAAAACAAGAAAAATACCTCGGCATCAATAGAAGAGGACAATTGGGTAGATGACACCAGTCCCGAATTCAACATCCCCATTGTGATGAATAAGAACGTACGGGACTTTATCCGCTACTTTCAGACCTCTAACCGAAAACATTTTGTGAGATGGCTACAGCGTTCTGAGAAATACATCCCAACCATGCAAAAGATCTTAGATGACAATAATCTCCCCACCGATTTGGTCTATATCGCCATGATCGAAAGTGGATTCAGTAGCTCCGCTTATTCTCGGGCACGGGCCATGGGACCTTGGCAATTTATCAAGGGAACCGCCAAAAGATACAATCTCAAAATGAATTGGTGGATCGACGAAAGAAGAGATCCGATTAAGTCCACAATCGCAGCTTCTCAGTATTTACAAGAACTCTACGGCATGTTTGATTCGTGGCTCCTGGCTGCTGCTGGTTACAATGCAGGTGAAAACAAAATCAAAAGAGCCATTTTGAAACACAATACTGAAGACTTTTGGGAAATGACCAAGTACCGGTATTTACGACCTGAGACAAAACAATATATCCCTGGGCTCATTGCCGCTGCGCTCATCGCCAAGAATCCGTCCAAATATGGATTTTACGATATCGTATATGAAGACGCGTTTGAATTCGACTTGGTAACAACCGAAGAACCTTTGGACTTAAGAAAAGTGGCCATGGAGTTGGATACAACATATGAGGAATTAAGGGTATTAAACCCGGAACTGCTTCGGTGGTGCACCCCTCCAGATACTGCATCTTACGAGTTCAGAATCCCTCGAGGGAAAAAGGACCTTTTTTTAACAAATTATGAAAAGATGAAACCCAAAGAAAAGATGCTTTTTTACTTTCATCAGATTCAGACCGGAGATACACTCTATAGAATTGCAAGATTGTATGGGACGTCCATTCAGCCCATTATCGATATGAATAACTTAAAGTCCACCCGCATTTTAAGACCGGGGCAACATCTCATCATACCCGTTAGAGCAAAATTAGAAGATATCAACACATAAAAAGAGATTCCCGCTTTCGCGGGAATGACATTTTAAAAAATATTCCTCGCACTTTGTGCTCGGAATTAAAAACGGGCGGTGGCAGCGGTGAAAAAAGCTGATTAGAAATTGACGGCTTAATCACAGCCGTGCATTGTTTCTTCTCATCTTCCTTTAAGAGTTGATCTTTTACCCATCTTATATCGTAACCCTCCCAAGATGAAGCCCACATTTTTGTGGAATCAGCTCCGATACCGAACTTTTTATCTGAAAAACCCTTCCTTTTGACCTTTTTCGTTTAGTCTCAGTCCGGGGTTTTTTCTTCAGGAAAAAAGCCCGTTACCATCGTCCATAGCTATATTATAGTCTTCTATTTTTTGAACACAAGCCACATGTGTTATTCCGACGGTGGAGACGTGCTAAAGGCATATTTGTCCAAATCAAAGCCATAGAGGTGAACAGAGTCATCCGACTCAAAATCCAAAATGGCCGTATCCCCCAGCACGATAAAGGACCAAAGCTCTCCCATTTTTCCCGTCAATCGATCCACCACTTTCCCATCTTTGTCTTTTACAATGACAAAGTCGTAGCTGTCTTCTGTATCCAGCTTGGAAAAGTGAAGCTTGAGATGGGTGGCTCCCGGTTCATGAATGGTCCAACTCTCCTTCATATTCCCCTTATAATTATGGGGCGTTGAAATGGACGCCACGACCTCAGTCCAATCTCCTGGATCCTTGGGCCCTTGTTTGGGTGGGATAATATTTTGAATGGCATTCAATGCATTGATTCTGCCTCCTGCGGATATTTTTCGTCTTAATAAAATAATGTCATCTGAGGTATCGACCAATCTTTTTCGAATATCCAGGGGCGTTAAATTGGGTTCCATCGCCAAGAGCAGAGCCGCAGTCCCACTGACGTGAGGAGCTGCCATCGATGTTCCACTCATCACCTGATATTGATTATTGGGAGATGCACTTAATATTTTATTTCCAGGAGCTGAGATATGCACCGTCCGATACCCGAAATTTGAAAATTGGGCAATCGTATCCTGATTTGTGGTCGCTGCAACCGAAATCACATTGGGATGATCATAGTTAGATGGATAATGAGGATTGACGTCATTATTTTGACTGTCGTTTCCTGCTGCGGCAACAAAGAGAATATTTTTGTCATGGGCTCTTAAAATCACATCCGACAAAGACTGTGTAAACCCACCGCCACCCCAGCTATTGTTTAAAACCCGAGCATTCATAACAATGGCATAGTCAATGGCCAACACGGCATCCGCCAATGTTCCCGATCCGAATGCATCTAAGAATTTAACCCCCATAATGCTCACATGCGGAGAAACCCCAATCACCCCCAATTGGTTATGCCCCAAGGCGCCGATTGTTCCAGACACATGGGTACCATGGCCATGATCGTCCATGGGATCCCCATCTTTATTTACAAAATCACATCCGTGAATATCGTCGATACAGCCATTCTCATCATCATCGATTTTATCATCGGGAATTTCTTTGGCATTGGTCCATATATTTTCGGACAAATCCTCGTGATTGTAATCAACGCCCGTATCAATCACTGCAACCAATACGTCTTTACTCCCCTGTGTGACCTCCCATGCTTCCAACGCGTCTATATCGGCATCAATAAATCCATCTGTACCTGCAGAATCTTTTTGCCCGATGTTATACATCCCCCATAGCTCAGAAAATCGGGCATCATCTGGAGCAGGGACGTCGAGAATCGGACTGGATTCATCATTGATAGAATATATGTAATTGGGTTCGACATACTCGACCAAAGGGTTATTTTGATAAACTGCAAGAGCCTGATCGATCGATTGAGATCGAACTTTGATATGCTGCAATCCAGGGACTGAGTCATATCGATTGATCACTTTGGCCTGTGCCAACTCATGAAGTGACGCCTGTACAAATTGTGGTGCCACACGGTCTTTAAACTTAACAAGGAATTCTCCCGGTACAACCGAGATTGGCTTGGATGTGCTTGAAATTGGCTTAGACCAGCCGATACTTCCGATTAAAACCACCACTCCTACGACATTCAATACAAAGAACAGGCGTACTTTTCTCATACGTTCCCCCCTTTGGTATGTGGTAATTTAGGACACTTACAATAGGTCTGACTGCTGCCCCTATTTTACGGCTAGATTCAATAATCTTAGGGTAGCAAATTCGAATTTCCCATTGCAACAAGAAAAAGTAAAAAGCGTTAGCAGGCAGTAACATAATGCAATAATTATAAAATGACATGAAGATAGCTCCCTACAAAATCATTTCATTTTGATAATATCTGCTGATGCCGTGTACGGATCTTTTTTGCCAGCGATCACATCTTCAAAAATCTTCTTGAGCTTAGGTCCAGATTTTATCTTCTTTTCAAGTTGCTCTCTCCACATATGAGTCAAAATTTCCATAAATTCGGCTTTACGTTCCTGAGCGCGCCTGGCTTTTAGATCCTCTGGATGAGATTTTAAGAAGTCCCTATGTTCCTTTAATCCTTTCCAAAGCTCCTCTATCCCCACTCCATGAATCGCTTGGGTCTGGATTACGGGGGCCAACCATTTTCGATGAGTTGATTTTTCATACTGAATCATTTCTTCCAATTGATGTTTCAAATGATTCGCATCGGGGCGATCGGATTTATTGACGATAAATATATCTCCAATTTCCAAAAGCCCAGCCTTCATGGTTTGAATCGTATCCCCAGACTCAGGCACCAAAATCACAACGGATGTTTGGGCCACTTCCATAATGCTTAGCTCCGTCTGTCCCACGCCAACCGTCTCCACGATCACCACATCAAATCCAAACGCATCAAACAAACGCACAATTTCTTTGGTCGTCCGAGAAAGCCCGCCATACGATCCCCGCGACCCAATGCTTCGGATAAACACCTGATTGTCCTTGGCATGGGATTGCATCCGAATGCGATCCCCCAAAACCGCCCCTCCGGTAAATGGACTCGACGGATCCACAGCCAACACCGCCACAGATTTTTTTTCGTTTCGGATATGTTTAATAAGCTCACTCACGAGCGTACTTTTCCCCGCTCCCGGCGGTCCTGTAATTCCCAATATTCGCGCCCCTCCTGCTCTTTTATAAATTTCCGGCATCAGTTGAAAAAGGTCCTTCGCTTGGTTCTCAATCATTGAAATCAACCGGGTCAGTGCTTTGGGATCCTTTTTGGCAAGATTTTTAAGTAAATCCACACCGTTTTTATAACATATTTTTCAGACTTTAGTCGAGCTAATGAACTATTATTGAAGGGATTCTTAGAATGGAATTATTGGCCGGTTAATAAGATGACAAATAGCCTGAAGAAATGATTTGAATAATATGGATAGTTGGCTAATTATGCTATAATGCACAAGAAGCCAAGAAGCCAAGAAGCAATTCACCCATAAAGACAAATTTATTTATGAGGTTGTTTTTAAAAAAGCTTTAGAAAAAACTGTTGCCATCTCTGTTGCAAACTCCGACGGAAATA
>CAZDSE010000128.1:0-6028 GCA_964507905.1 uncultured bacterium
AACTGGGTATAGTCTCTTTGAATTTCAGAACTCAACTTACTTGTACTCCTTATCAAAGGCTTTCACGAGCTCATCGGTTAAATCATTGGTATCATCCGCATACAAGAGCGCCCCTTTCATGAGCACCATGTCATACCCCTGATCTTTGCTGATTTTTTTAATAATCTGACTCATTTTTTCAAGGATTGGCGAAAGAGCCTTTTGCTCCAATTGCTGCATCTCTTGCTGATTGGAGACCAAGGCCGCCTGCAAATCTTGGGCTTTGGTTTGATATTCTGCACGTTTTTTTTGTTTGGATTCTTCACTCAACACCAGTTCTTGCTTTTTAAAATTTTCTTCAAGCTTTACAATTTCTCCACGCATTCTTTCCAAGTCTTTTTTCCGTTTTTCAACTTCCTTCTCTACATCTTTTTTGGCTCTTTGACCTGCTTTGACGGCTTGAACGGCCTGTTGAACATCGACAAATGCAATTTTCATGGCATACGCATTTCCGAAACCAAGACCAATCATGACCCATGACAATAGAAATATTTTTTTCATTCGTTTCTCCTCATATTAAAGCCCTTATACTAAAAGGGCGGTGTTATGGCAAACTGTGGAACATAGGTTTTTTCATCCCCCCTGGGATCAAATGGAAAGCCAACTTCGACCCGAAGTGGCCCAAATGGCGAAAACCATCTAAATCCAAACCCAGCATCCGATCGAATGCTTCCCACATCAATCACATTTCCATCAAATGCAGTTCCAACATCCAAAAATAAAACCCCTTTTACACCCATCTGTGGAATGAGCGGAATTTCATATTCAATGTTACTAAAAATTTGGCGATCTCCCCCAACCAATACGGATTTTCCATCCACACCCACTTCCTTGGGACCAATGGAAAATGGCGCAAATCCTCGGAGTGAATTAATGCCTCCCAAAATAAATCGTTCAGAAGTCGGTACCAGTCGATCCGTCGTTCGAAAAAGTCCACCCAACTCCAAATTGACCCGGAACACGCCAGAAAAATAAGAGGGATAATAAAATCTAGACTTGGCAATTGGCTTTACAAAATAATTATCTCCACCCAGCCCCGCATATTCTAATGAAAATAAATCATAGTATCCCTTCGTGGGTTCAAAACGATTGTTTCGGCCGTCCCATAAAAAAGTACCCAATACGGAACTGACCACTCCATCTCCTTTGATGAGCGTTGTATCCAACACATCTTTTAGACTAATCTCCTCTATTTTATAAGTTAAATACGTATTGATATCTTCCCCAATAGGATGTCCCATTCGTATATCTCCACCCACCTTTTGCTCTGTAAAACTTTGCGCCCGAGTTTCCACATTGTACGCATCAAATCCAGAACTCCATAGACTTCCAAATGTATAAGGCTCTGTGAAGCTCGTACTGAATCTATTCGACCCACTTTTTCCCGTTGAAAGTTGAGCGTTAAAGGCCACTTCATGCCCCCGACCAAATAAGTTATTGTGTGAAATCTGAGCATTGGCAATAAATTGATCCACAGAACTCCATCCAGCACCAACTGTTAACGCACCAGTTGACCGTTCCTTAACTTCGATATTGATGTTCAAGAGATCATCACTACTTCCCTGAGGTTTTGTATAAGTAACTTCACTAAAATATCCCAACGCTCTCACCCGATCGATGCTTTTTCTTAAGTTTGTTTCATTGTATAAATCACCTTCATTGATCTTAAGTTCCCGACGAATAACATGGTCCCGAGTCGATGTATTTCCTGTAATATAAACATTCCCAAAATAAACTTTTTGGCCCTTTTCAAAATCAAAAATTAAATCTACTTTTTTATCTTTTTCACGCACATTAGAGCGGACGTTCACGTTGGCATACGCATATCCCTGGTCTTTATACTTATCTCCCAATCGCAATACTTCTTGCCGCAAAAAATCACGATTAAACAGTACATCGTTCTGGATAAGCCGGCCTTTTTTAAGATCGTCTTTTGAGAATAACAAATCGCCATCATAATCAATTTTACCGATGGTATATAAATCACCCTCATCGATTGGGATAACGACGTATATCCATTTCTTATCCGGAGAAATCGTAATCAAAGGCTGCTCAATTTTAACCTGAACATACCCTTTCGTATGATAATAATACATGAGCCCTTCGACATCGCCCTTCAGCACCTCTTCTTGATAATTATCGGTTTTGGTCAACCAAGAAAATAATCCCCCTTCTTTCGTCGCCATCACACTTTTAAGTTGATCCTCTTTAAATGCTTTGTTCCCAATAAAATTAATTTTTCGAATTTTGACTTTGTCCAATTCTTCGATATCAAAAAACAAATCCACTTCATTTGTCTTTTTATCTTCGGTTATCGAGTAAGCCACTTGTGCCAAGAAAAATCCTTTTTGTTCATATAATTTAATGAGTTTTTCTCTCGCTGTCCGGATCTTATTTAAATCCAAAATGGCATATTCTTTGATCTGTGCAGCTTCTTTCAAATCGGACGTCTCAATCTTTTTATTTCCACGATACTCAATTTTACGAATGGACGGCTTTTCCTTGAGAATATAGGTCAATGTCACAAGCCCATCTTTTTCGGCATAATCCACTTCAATCGCGTCAAAAAAACCGAGCTTATATATATTTTCAATGCTTTTTCGAACTTGTTTTGATGAATAGAGAGTTCCAGAACGTGTCGTAATTTGATTTAAAATGGCCGCGCGTTCGACTCTATGATTTCCTTCAATGTGAATTTTTTCGATTTTTACTTCTTGACCAAAGGCAAGCGTCTGCACACCCAGAAACGTGACACAAAAAATAATCCATTTTTGAACACCCATTTAGCAGTAAGTCCTTGATTCAATTGTATTTTTTATAAACCTTGCGAGCTTAGCAAATCGACTTTTTTTTGTAAAGTGAAAAAACGGTGTGTTTACGTCTGGATCAGTAACCCATCTTGCATGCTAAATGGCTTTGGCATCTTTTGGGCCATGGACTCATTGTGGGTCACCAAAATCATAGTCATGTGATATCGGTCGTGTAATTCATGCAACAGGTCTTGTACTGCCTCACCTGTTTTGGTGTCCAAGTTTCCCGTTGGCTCATCCGCCAATAAAAGCGATGGATTCAAACTAAGCGCCCGCGCCAAAGCCACTCGACTTTGTTCTCCGCCAGACAACTCTCCGGGTCGGTGGTGCATGCGATGCGACAATCCCACCGCCGTTAATTTTTCTTCCGCTCGCTCCTGTGATTCGCTTTTTCCCATACCGCTAATCCACGCAGGGATCATCACATTTTCAAGCGCTGTAAATTCATTCAACAAATGATGAAATTGAAACACAAAACCAATTTCTTGATTTCGAAATTGCGCCAATTCGTTTTCTGACTTCCTTAACAACGAGGATCCTTTAAAAATAACATCCCCTTCTGTTGGGCTATCCAATGTCCCCATAATATGAAGCAGCGTGCTTTTTCCAGCGCCAGATGCCCCCACAATGGCGATTTGTTCGCCAGCTTGAACCGAAAAATGAATCCCTCTTAAAATTGGAATTTCTTTTTCATTCATCCAAAATGATTTTTTTAAATTTTGAACGCTCAAAAGTTCACTCATATCTCAATCCCTCCGCTGGGGTCACCTCTGCCGCCTTCGATGCCGGATAAAAAGAAACCACAGCCGACATTCCCATTAAAAAAATAAAAATCACACCCACTTCATGCCAACGCATTTCAACAGGCAAGTATGACAAATAATAAATCTCAGGGCTCAGTTGAATGAGTCGCGTCACCTCCAATAGTTTACACAGTCCCCACGCAAGAATGATCCCCACACTGGTTCCAACAAATGTCACCATCATTCCTTGCAACACAAAAATAGATGAGATTTGTCTTTGGGTCATTCCCAACGATTTAAGAATAGATATTTCTTTGGTCTTTTCCAACACAATCATGATGAGAGAACTCACCACATTAAACAGTGCCACAAGAATGATGGCACATAGAATAATCCCAATCACAATCTTTTCCATTTTTAAGGCGATAAAAATATTTCGGTTCACATCGAACCAGGTTCGAATGAAAAAAGGAAATGAAACTTGCGCTCGAATTTTTCGAGACAACTGTTTGGCATTTTGGGGATGCTTCAGTTGTATCTTAAATGCCGATACATTTTTTCCCCACCCTAATTTTTGTTGGGTATCTTCAAGTCTTGCATACACATATCGAGACGAATATTCATAAAGTCCCGATGAAAATGTGCCCAGCACAGTAAACTGAACCAATTTGGGCTCTCCTTTAGATTTAAAAAGAAGCGCTTGAATCTTTTCTCCAGATTGTACTGCAAGTTTTTTCGCCAGCTCTTCACCCAAATAACATCCGTTGGGTTCAAATTTCTTATCCTTCAATGCCTCAATGACAAATGCCGAATTTGGATCCACTCCTTCGAGTATAGATCCTGAAACTTTATCTTTCTTAGAAATCCACAGCACTTCATCATAGGTAATGGGTAAAACCGACTGAATATCGGAGTCCACATTCTGAATTTTTTTGATGAGAGACTGCCAATCTTTAATTCCCTGATCTTTTCTGTATAAAATCACATGGGCTTCATGACCAATCATGTGATGCTCGAGCTCTCTCTCAAATCCATTGATGGCAGAAATAACGACAATGAGGGCCATGACTCCCACAGACACGCCAAATAGAGTGATCCATGTGCCCTTGGATTTGCCCTTTTCAAGATGATGAAGCGCAATCTTGAATTCCAATTTCACGAAGAAGACCTAAGCTGTGGAAACAAAATCACATCACGAATCGATGCAGAATCAGTAAAAAGCATCACCATTCGGTCAATACCAATCCCCTCACCGGCGGTGGGCGGCATCCCATACTCTAACGCACGAACATAATCCTCATCCATTTCATGGGATTCTTGATCCCCCTTGGCCCGATCTTGGACTTGGGCCAAAAATCGCTCTTTTTGATCTTGGGGATCATTGAGCTCTGAAAATGCATTGGCCATTTCACGCCCATAAATAAAAAGTTCAAATCGATCCACAAAAGACGGATCACGATCGTTTTTTCGAGAGAGTGGAGACACTGCCAATGGATATTGATAAATAAATGTCGGCTGAATCAACTTTTTCTCAACGGCCATTTCAAATAATGTGGTTTGCAAATGCCCCACATCTTTGTGAACAGGCAAATCCCATTTGTTTTTTTCAAAATAGGCCAATATTTTTTTGGGATCGTCCAAATCCTTTTCATTAAAATCTGAATATTGAACAATCGCTTCTCTTAGGGTCAATCTTGCCCATGGTTTTTTAAGTTGAATCGTTTGCCCCTGATAGTCGATTTCATCCTTCCCCAAAACATCTTTCGCCACATTTATAAATAAATCTTCTGTCAAATTCATTAAATCTTGATATGTGGCATACGCTTCATAAAATTCAATCATCGTAAATTCAGGATTGTGTTGAATTGAAATTCCTTCATTTCTAAAATTACGATTGATTTCAAATACTCTCTCAAATCCACCCACAACCAGTCGTTTTAAATACAGCTCTGGCGCAATTCGCAGATATAAGTCCATATCCAATGTATTGTGATGGGTCACAATAGGTTTGGCCAACGCCCCACCTGCGATGGTATGCATCATGTGCTTTTCCACTTCCAAATAGTCTCTGGCAATAAAGAATTGTCTAATGGCTTGAATAATTTTAGACCGAACTTGAAAAATGTCTCTCGATTTTGGATTAACAATCAAATCGAGATACCGCTGACGATAGCGCACTTCGATATCTTGCAGTCCATGCCATTTTTCAGGAAGTGGATGAAGACATTTCGTCAGTAACCGAACCGATGTGGCTTTGAGTGTCAATTCATTGGTTTTGGTCCGAAATGGCGTTCCTTCAACACCCATAATATCCCCAACATCAATAGATTCCATAAATTCAGTGAAATTTTCTTTTAAAATATCCTGTGCCACATAAATTTGGAGTGTTCGAGTTCGGTCTTGAATGTGTATGAATGCTGCCTTACCAAAACTTCT
>CAZDSE010000129.1:0-5990 GCA_964507905.1 uncultured bacterium
CTTTAGGGGGGGCAGATTGTATGAATCCAAAAATCAAAGCGGTATCACTCAGCTCATGCTGACTTCGAGCTTAACGGGAACGACCACTCGCTCTGAAGAACAAATTCAAGATAGATTTTCCGAATTGGGAGCCATCGTCCGACCGATCTGCGAAGAAGATTTCTTCGGATATTCTTTAACGGTTTTGCAACGAAATTTGGATGAAGCGTTAAAAGTGCTATCCGATGTTATTTTACATCCATCCTTTTCAATAGACCGACTGCCTTTGGAAAAAGCCAAACTCATCGCCAAAATAAATCGATCTGAAGATTCAAGCGCTTCATATGGCTTTTCTCTGTTGCGAGAAGCCGCATTTAAGAACCATCCGTATGGCACTCCCACATTTGGATTCAAAAAAGCAATTTTAAAGATATCCCCGGATGATCTGATCCAATGGCACACAAAATGCATCACAAGTTCCGATATGATTATGAGTGCCGTTGGGAACTTTATAAATTTAGACATGAGAGCCAGCATGGAAAATTATTTTAAAATCATCCCTCCGCGACGCAACCCAGCTCCAGAGATTGAAGAAGTTCATTTGCCATCATTTATCAGTGAAAATTTTCGAGAACGTCAAAAAGAACAAACGACCATCATTTTGGGATTCGATGCCGTCCCTCAAAATCATGAAAATGAGTTGGCATTTAAGCTCATGCAATCCCTCACGTCTCATGCCGGGGGGAGATTCTGGACAAAATTAAGATCTCAAGAGAAACTAACCGCCACTGTTTCCAGTCAATCCCACTCTTATCTAAAGGGGGGCGTTTTTACCATTTCAACCTCGGTCTCCCCTGAGGAAGAAAAAAAGACCATCCGATTCATCCTAGACGAATTTAAAAAATTACATGATGAACCGGTCTCAAAACGTGAATTGATTATGGCCCAAAACATCTTAATCACCCAATGGTCCAACGAGCTTCAATCCATCATCTCTGAGGCATATGTCAATGCAACCCATGAACTATATGGCAAGCCCATCACGCAAAACAGTGATCGACTCACACAAATCAAAAGCATCACAGCGGAAAATTTAAATGACTTGGCATTAAACTATTTTAATTTGGAAAATTATACACTGGGCATTGTGCGTGGAGTTCAAAAATCAAGATCCATTATCTCTACACCCACAAAACCCATTGTGACACCCAAACCCAAACCAAAAGTATTAAAAAAACCACCGGTACCAGAATCCATTCCACCGGCAACTCCTGAAGAGTCATCTGAAAAGAAGACAGAAGAAAAGAAAGAAGAAGCTCCGCCGACGACTTTACCGTAATCCCAACAATTTTAAAAATTCATGCCACACGGATTTCAAATCTTCTTCGATGTGAGAGAACATCACTTTAAAGCGACTGATCTTATATTCCAGTGGCTTGTCAATGGAAAGCGTTCCAATAATGGCGCTCGCTCCGTCTCCACCAAAGCGAAGCACCGCCCTTAATGTAAGACTTGAGATTCGAATGGAGGTCGTCACAGTTTTTCCGACGAAAATCAATGCATCTCCCACAATGTTTTCATGAAACAAATTTAAAAATTGCCCCAAGAGTTCCACATTGTCTGAAATATATCCCACCACAATTTCAGTCACTCCATCTCGAACCATATCTGCCACATCCGTAGATCTCGCCAAAATTTCACTGGTGATATCTATGGCGACCAAAGGATTTGTAAAAATCCCATAGTCATCGGATGCTTCATCCAATGTTTCAGCCAATGCATAGGTCACTTCATACCCAGTGTCGGCAATCAGTTTAATCGTCCGTCGGATCACGACACTTTCTGGAATGAGTTCCGAGCCTGTAATAAAGGCTCCAAATTTAGAGACCGAATCAAACGACAATGCCCACAGCCGACCCGTTAAAAGACTGACTCTCCGAATCCCTTGAAGCGGAACATTGCCCACATCCGCAACCAATTTCCGAACATTATCTATTGTGTCCAGTGAAAACAAATTCGTCACCATGAAAATTTGTAAATCTTCATAAAATTCAAATAAGATTTCTTGAGTCCACTGGAGTGCCTCTCCATAAGATACGACAAAGACTCGTCTTGTATCATCCGGGGTCAGTGAAAAATAGTAATCCCATCGTTCTTCAATCACATCCAAAAACGAAAGTGCTTCGGTTCCACTTAAGACAATCATCTCCTTGCCTTCCAAATATCGAAGCTCGTCTATGGTAAAGGATGCGTTTAATTCGTCATCCATCTCATCTGAGAGTTCTCCAAAAATATACACCACACCCTGTTCATCGGACATGAGAGTGCCCTTTGAAAAGTAGGCCATATGGGCCAACAAAGACTCGGCCAATTTCCCCGTAATCTGAAGGACACTATGCGTTTCTCCTTCAAATCCCACTTTTTTGGCAATTTCCTGAACCGTTCTTTCCGACCGATACAGCACCACTGTCCCCAATTGCTGATTGGGTTCAGATTCAAAAATATTGGATTTTAGCCCCAGGCCTTCGGTCAGATGGTCGATGTGGAGTTGAACTTCCGGATCCACACAGCCGGAAGTCAATGCAGAGATAAGCATCAGAGCAACGAATGCAGCCAAGCGCCCTCTTACAAGGTAAGTGAAAATCCGGACGACATTCATAATCAGGCCTTATCTCATACTTCATGAATTTTGGAAAGGGGCATGGGAAAAAAATTCTAAAACTCAGATCATAAAGATTGATCACAGACATTAGAAAGAAAAAAATTAAAAAAAGATTTCTAAGGATCTTTTTTTATTTTTTTCTCTATCCATGATGATGGCCACTTGCAAATGTTTGCTTGGCTCTCAATTGATTGTGGGTATGACAAAGAAGCCTTAAGTTGTCCACATTGGACTTTCCCCCCAACGCCCACGGTTCAATATGATCCAGTTCGAGCCCCCCTTTTTCTGAACATTGTTTGCCCTGAGGTGACTTATAACAACATCGCCCCCGATCTCGCTCCCAAATTTGTTGTGTAATATTCCGTGGAATATATCTATTATTTTGATCCGTCTGGCTTGAATTTGTAATTTCGCCATGATTGGTCGTCTTGTTCCCCACAAGATCATTTTCAGTCAAATCCCCATCTTTTTTAAACTTTCTCTCGGGATCTTTCTTTTGAAGAAGTAGCTCAAACGCCTCTCGAACCAAATCTTCCAATTTACCTTGCGGATATTTGTGCCGTAATACTTCCTTGGCTCTTTGAATTAACTCTGCCACTTCTTCATCCGCCTGAAACTCAATTTTAACTCTTCGTTTAACACTTTTAGGCACTTGGTTGTTCCGCACTGGTTCTTCCGTCAGTCTGTCAGTGTCAGAAAGAAAGCCAGAACCTGTTAAGGGGTTCTGGCTTTCTTTCTGACTGACCTCTGAGTGGCCAATCTGTTCCAGATCTTGTGAGTCCCTTTTATCATTTCTGCCTATTTTTTCACCTCCAGCGCCGGAGGTGAAAATTTGTGCAGTTTCTGTCGATTCATGAGTGGCCGGTATTTCGAATTTGCGATGAGGCAATACCCTAATCTTGTCTTTTGCTGCCTCAGGTTTCCCAAAGTGGAATGATATAAAGCCCTCTACCTCTCGACTGGATTTGTGAACAATGTGAGATAGGATTTCACGTTTATTTTCATGATTTAAATAGGGAGTGATCAAGCACAAATTAATAAGCCTTATTTTCCCTTCTTTTAAATATTGAATGACATCTGGAAATTGTGAGCTGAGTCTGGCAACTTGAATTCTCCGATAAGCCGCACTTTCAGAATAATGATATTTTTCAACACAGTAGTTAAAGAGAGATGAATATCCTTCAATCGCATAGATTTTTCTTCGATCAATTTCTGCCAGATGCAAGATGACTTGGGATGTGGCTTCACGTTCCTGCAATATCAATCGATCGAATCTTTTAACCAGTTCATGTGTGGTCAGTTTGGATAAGGAATTTGTCATAAATCACCTCCAATATGCAAATTCACATTAGTAAACAATCGTTCACGTGTCAATGGTTTTTCGTCGGAATTGAAACAACTCTACGGGGTCAATAGGAATGAAGAGGACTGCTGATTGGCAATCCCCTCCATTTTTTTTTCAATAGAGCCCTTTTAAATACCTTCTACATAATATATCGCCAGTTCTCATCCACCATTTAGAATATGCAATAGTTCCTTGCAGGATATCTCCAATGGAAAGATCCAGGTCATCACAAAAAGAAGACATGGGCCAAAAATGAAAAGTGGGATTGGCTTGCATTTTTCCATATTCCTCAACCGTATAGAAAGTACAAGATTTCTCTCCTTCTGTTTCATTGATGTCTACCACGATGACCAAAGCACCGTACTCCTCTGGGCAAGATTTTTCTTCGGAATTCGGATCCGTTGCATCCCAACAGGCTGGATCTTTCGACCAATTTTTACAATGATCATCTAGATCTAGAGTCCCTGCCATTGCAGATTGTAAGAGAAGCACCATAGCTATATGTCCTATGAATAATGTTTTCATTTTAGAACACCTCCTTTTAAAAAAAATCTATCCACAATAGTGCCAGTTTACAACCTTTAATTATAAAGTATTGATTATTAATACTAGTTGTTCTAAAGATTACGACCATTATGCTATCTGACCAACTCGTCATGGTTTTAAAAAAAATATTAAGGGAAAAAAGACTAAACTATAGAGCTCTGGCACAGCACTTGGATTTAAGTGAATCCAGCGTGAAGAGGATTTTTTCCGAAAGATCATTTTCACTCGAAAGATTCCTAGAAATTTGCAGAATAATTGGGATCTCGTTTTATGAACTCTCTAAAATTTCGGAATCTGATATTCAAGAAGATACATATGAATACTCTTTAGAACAAGAATTGTTTTTCTCAAGAAATCCAAAATATCTGACCTATTTCGATCTTCTTCTTAAGTACGATAGTCCACAAAAAGTGGCATCCCAATTGAAACTCTCCGAAAATGAGACGGTGGGTTTTTTATCAAAACTCGAAAAAATTAGCCTCATCCAATGGCTGCCCAAAAATAAAATTAAATTTCTCACTTCTAAAAATATTGCTTGGCGAAAAAATGGACCATTAAGACAGCAGTTATTTGATCATGCAAAAAAAGAATTTCTTACTTCTCAATTTGATCAAACCAATGAATTCTTCCGATTTTTAATCCTCGACTTATCAGAGAGATCAATCCAAAAATTAATTCTACAATTGGGAAAAAATGTGGGCGAATTATCTAAAGAATCCAAATACGATGAACTCTTAAATCATAAAAGAGCCAAAACAGGGATATTGCTTGCTTCCCGCCCATGGAACTTATCGATTTTAGAGAAAATTTAAGTTCGTCCGGTAATCCGAACGATTTGTCGGACGTCCAACAACGTAAGTGGGAAAAAGATAAAATTTCTCAATGATTTCAATATGGACCGTTACAAAACTTTGGCATGGAACTTGCTGTATCGTCATTTCATGAGGAGGCGATTTAAATCAAAATATTTTTATACCGAAGAAGAGCTGAAAGCCATCAAGGAAGAATGGCTTAAAGATAGAAAACGTATTGACGATGAAAGTGTGGACGTCAATAAATAAAATGGCGTAACCTCAAGATATATGAAACTTAGATATACTCTAATCGTCGGATATATATTGATGGGGCTTAATCCAGTTTTTTCTGGATTTTTTGAAGATGCCCAAAATGCAGAGAAAAACATGGACCATTTTAAGGCGATAGAACTTTATCAAAAAGCTCTAAAGCAAAAGGATCAATCCAATCGGCAAATGATTCTATATCGTCTGGACAAAATAGTTGTGGCGATTACCAATGAAAGCATTCCCAATCCACATCGAAGCTATGAGGATCAACAAAAACATGAAGCGGATCTGATCGAGAAATTGAAATTGCTTGGAGTGGAATCCTCTCAAGGGCACTGGGGAGGCGTAGAATATTCCCATCAATTCTTTAAAGAGCTTAAAAAAGATAAGAGTA
>CAZDSE010000130.1:0-4953 GCA_964507905.1 uncultured bacterium
GGGGACCAGTGATGCATTTGAATATAGAAACTGTGGGGCGAGAAGTAGGCCTAAGCTGAAAAATAGGATTGCGATTGGCTTTAAATATGACAACAGCGCACATAAAATCATCGACACGCCCAAACAAGATAGAATCCCAAAATATGCGTATCCGGTCTCAAGATAAAGTTTGGGACCCCAGGCGATGTTTTCCAATGTAAATTGGAGCAAAATGAGAATGATTCCACGACTCATTGCATATGTCCGACTGTTTTTCCATGCGAGCATCATTCCTGCCAAAAATAAAAAAGCAGGCGCACATAAGTGACTCAAATACCGGGTGATGTGATGCGCGACTGTTGGATATGTATAGAAGACTCCTTCTAGGCCATCATTGGGAAGGCCGTCTTGATACCAAAAAAATTGGGTGTGGTCTACGGCCATAAGAATGATGACCAGCCCTCGTAGGAAATCAATCGATGGCTTTCTAAATTGGGATTTTTCTGGCGTCATGTTCCAGTGGCGGCCAGAAATTCTGGATTTGATTTTTGTGTGAGCTTGGGTGCGATTTCGGCGACAATCTTGGTTAGGATATCTCCGCACTCTCCGTAGATAATATGCTGGGCATACTGATCACAGGCGGTGGGATTGTCGTTTATGATCACAACAATTTTCCCATGTTCTTTGGCAATAATGGGCAAAGTGGCGGCCGGTTGAATGATGAGAGACGAGCCTATGGCGATAAATAAATCGCAATCCAACGTTCGCTTTAAGGCTTTTGCCATGGCCGCTCGCGGCAGGGGCTGTCCAAAATCAATCACGGCGGGTTTTAAAATACCTCGACAGTAGTCGCAATAGGGGACGCGAATACCCTTTTGTATTCGCTCATATATATATTTGCTTTGATATACCGTTGAACAATCCAGACAAGTGAGATGGTGAATGGTTCCATGAATTTCCAAAAGGGAATCTTGCACATTGCCGGCTCTTTGATGAAGACCGTCTACATTTTGAGTGATAATGGACTCCACTTTTCCGAGTTCTGAAAGCTTCGATAAGGCCATATGGGCATTCGATGGCGTCGCATTTTGAACAAATTGATAAAAGTCAGCGCTCATTTCCCAATATTTTTGCCGGATCTGTTCGCTCCTTAGAAAGTTTTGAAAGTTATAGTCATTTCCCTCGTATTTTTTCCAATAGAGACTGGTTTTCCCTCTGTAATCTGGGATCCCAGATAACGTGCTCAAGCCGGACCCCGTTAAATACGTGATGTGTTGGCTTTTTAAGATCAATTCTGCGATTGTTTTAATTTCAGTCGCATTCATGCGGCCTCCTTTTTAGTCATCGATTGGATTTTTTTCCATTGTTGGTATGACTCCATTTTTTCGCGATGCCATTCCAAGTTCTTTTCTGGCGTTTCTAATACCAATAACGGCACGCGGTATATTTTTAGTAAATTTTCAAGATAAAATCCCTTGGTAAATGGGAGAATCAACATAAAACAGACCAGATTAAACGGATAAATAAGAACGGGTAAACCATAGGGTTGAAAAAAATTATGGGCATAATAGAGAAGAGTGGTGGTTAGGCCCATGGCCAAAATCGTGTATAGAACAATGCTTTTATTGGATACGAAATAAAATCCGCCCATGGCGATACTGAGAGGCACCAAATTATAAAAAATATCATTCCAGTAGAGGCTGCTATTTCCACCCAAATATAATGAAATGCAGGCGCTAAGCAAAAAGGCGCTTGCGGCATAAAGACAGCTGATTCTCGAATAAAACAGGATGCCAGCCATAAAAAGAATAAGGCCTCCGGCGTGTTCCCATATAAAATCAAACATGAGTGGGTAATCTGGATTGCTAAAAAAATTGATGGTTGTTATTTCGAGTTTATCAATTGGAACGGGGACTGGTATCAGATGAAAAAAAGTCGCCATTCCCACAGCGATCCACATGCTGATTAAAGACGGAATGCTGATGATTGGAAGTGACAGCTTTCCCAATGAAAAATTCCTGAGAAAATAATGCTCGAGAAAAACTGTTAATATGGAGGCGAAAATAAAAAGTGAAAATAGGCTCCACGAAAACGAATCAAAAAAAATCCAATATATCCCAAGCAAAGCGGCGTTGTATCCATATAGTCCGTGATCAATGTAATAGCTGGGATATCGCAAGAGTTGCGCAGTTAGGGTGGCAATAACGAGGCCGCTCAGCGTAAGGAATCCGGCCATGGGAGACAGTGTAAATGTCCCAATCAAAAACAAAAGCCCAGATATGGGATGATTGCAAAACAACATTTGTGACATGCCTCTTAAGATTCGGTCACAGAATAGGATGATAGGGTCCGAACTTTTTTCAGTTTCGTAATGATTGAAATTGAATCGGATGGGCATTTATGCAGCCTTTTTTAGAAATACTGGAGGTCGCAGATGTTCGGGAATTTCTTCCAGACGTTGTATGTCATCTACCGATTCGGCTCTTTTTAAAATTTCGACTTTTCCGTCATGAACGAGGACAATCGCAGGTCTGGTGTAAATAAATTGCATCGATTGGGTCATATTATAGGCGCCTGTATTTTTGATCATGAGAATGTCCCCTCGTTGAAGTGGAGGGAGTTTAAGATGCTTTCGAACCACATCAATTTGCATACACAGAGGACCAAATATGACCGTATCTTGTCTCGATATCGCGTTTTTGGTGAGACAGCTGATATCGTGATTATACCAATTGGCTGTGGGAAGAATGTTAATCCCTGTGTCGATGATGATTCCTTGTACTCCCTCGGCGATGGTTTTATGAGCGACAACAGTGGTGAGACACGTCACCGCTTCATCCACGATGGCGCGGCCGGGTTCTAATAATAACCGGGGTGTGATTTTAAAGGCCGATTTAAACTCTTTTAACGCATTCCCAATGGCTTTTGCATATTCCTGAAGGGATGGGACCACATAGGAAGCGGGCAGAAATTGTTGTTGAAGGGTATTGGGCGAGGGAAATCCACCACCCAAGTCAAAGTATTCAATTTTAAATCCGAATTGTTCTTCCAATGTGGTTGCGAAATGGACCACGGCTTGTGTCGCTTGATAATACAATGCGGGATCAAAGATATATGTTCCGATGTGGGCGTGAATTCCTTGAATTTCAAGAAGCTTGGACTTATAAATTTTTTTCGCTATTTCATAGGCTTGTCCGGATTCCAAATTAAATCCAAATTTATTCCAGGGTTGACTGGTGAGCCGCATATTGACTCGAATGCCAACTTTCAGTTTCTTTTTAAGCGTCACTGCAATTTTTTCAAGTTGGATGACTTCATCCGGAGAATCGATGTTAATCATGCTCCCCTGAATAGAGGCTCTCAATAACTCTTGGGGTTTCTTATAACAGCCGTTAAATATGATTTGAGTGGGATCATTTCCCAAGCGCTCGGCCATTTCATATTCCATGCCGCTCACCACCTCTGGCCAGGCACCTTCTTGTTGTACGATGGAACAAATGGCAGACAGATAATTGGTTTTATAGGAATACCCCACAATGGTTTCCGGGTATTGTTCACAAAATGTATTTTTGAAGTGTTTAAAATTTTCTCTTAGTTTTTTTTCTGAGACCACAAACAATGGAGAACCATAGTTTTTCATCATTTCAAAGATATCAATTCCGTCGATTTCATGTTCTGCGGTGTCTGTGTATTTAATGCCCTCATATGGGCTCGTATTTTGCAGCGAAAAGAGCTGAATGGACGGTTTCTCGTATTTCCTTAAATTATTAGGCAGCTTTTTTAACATGGTGAATTTCTCCTTTCATCAAAAGTTCTCCCATTTGTTTGATGGAAGATACCTGATCAAATGCATTTTTGATGAGCATCATGCCCGGTTGGTAGGGGGGCAGTTTTTCAATAGTGCCGCCCAAACATAAATTTAAGTATGCCTCAACATGATTTTGGCCGGCTTTTGTGGCCAGGTGAATCCAAGATGGAAAGTGCGTATTGATGTCGGTTACATAGAAGATATCCGTCCCAATGACTCGTTTGAATTTCATCTCGAGTGGCCCTTCATAGTTTAAATTCAGAGCATAGAGAAGTTGATCAATAACCGCATGGATGGGCGGAGCGGTTACGGTGAGGAGCCCCCAACTTTCACCATTGGGGGTGTAAATAATTTTTTTAACTATTATCTTTCCCAAGATTTTGGAATTCTGACCGAACAGCAGACAAACGCTATACGCTTCGCCAGAAATAAAATTTTGTAAGTAAATTTGGCTTTTAAATTCACGCAAGAACCGATAGTAAAAAACATAAATTTCTTCTAATGAATAACAGAGGCATTCTTGCCCCTTCGAGTTTTTTAGAATCATGGGATATGTGTAGTAAGGAGAATAATAATCAATGGTCAGGGGTCCCAGAATTTCAAATGTCCAGGGCATGGCAATTTTTTGTTTTTCGCAGAATCGATATAACTTTTGTTTATTGTGGAAAAATTGCCGTTCGGGATGCGCAATCACGGTGCTTTGATTTTCTTTTCGTAGAAGCTCTTCAAGATGGGAATAGAGTTCAAATTCAAAATCCATGGTTGGAATTAAGATATCGATTTTCTCATCTTTTAAAATTTTAATGAGCGAGGAATAAAATTTTTGTTTATTCCCAAATGGAGAGGCAGTGATCAAAGAGCCATCCACGTGGTTTGTGTTAAAATTTCCACTGGTATTGATGTCGTAATTTAAGGCAAATATTTTACAATTAGAAAAAGCCGTGGATGTCTTTAAACTATAGGCAATGTGCTGAGCCGCGGTTGTTTCACAGCTGGCATGAAATCCAGTGATGGCGATATTATATGTCTTCACTGATGAAATCTCCTTTTCGTAATTCTCCAGTCGCTGCCAGTTGACTGTAAGAATCTACTTCGAAAAAGTAATCTGACTTGGTTCGGAAAAATAATAGGCCTGGATCATAGCTCAAGGCGGGATTTATTTTTTC
>CAZDSE010000130.1:4963-5987 GCA_964507905.1 uncultured bacterium
TGAACTAGGAAATAAGGCAAATTGTATTTGGCTTTGGCAGACAAATAAATCCATGCGGGAAATCTGGCATTGATTTCAAATAAATAAAATTCATGATTAAATGAATCATAAACAAATTCGGCTTCAAATGGACCGGTCCAATGGAGAGCTTTAACGATTTGTTTGGTCAACTTCATAAGATCTGGATTTAAGATCGTACTGGCAAATGAGCATTTGCCGAGGTCGGTGGTGGATAGTTTTTTAATGGCGAGGGAAGCGACCAAATTGCTTTCACTATCTGCGACCCCGGCGACATCAAAATCCTCTCCCTTAATTTGTTCTTGAATGATAATGGGGAGTCCCCATCCATAATAAATTCGATCAAAAAATACTCTGGCTTCTGAAAAATTATAGGCCAAGTATGCATCGGCCAATGCCCCTTTGATATAGCAGGGGTATCCAACGGTCCCTGCAATTTTATCGAGTTCAGATTTATCGGTGATGACCAGGGTTTTGGGTGTTTTGATATGATGCGTCTTGCACCACATCGAAAGGTAATTTTTGGATCGAGATTTCACAGACATTTCAGAGGGAAGCAGTGTATGTATTCCCATTTGGTTGAGTGTTGGCACTAAGTTGGAAAACAGCACGATTTCAGAATCTAAAGTGGGGATAATGATATCTAGAGGAATTTTTTTATGAATTTGCTCAATGCGTTGAAGCCACTGACTTTGAGAGTCCCATGGAAATGGAGTTAAGAATACATCATCAAAAAATGGAGAAAAATTTCCAGTACAGTGAAGGTCATAGGAGAGGCCAATAATGGATCCCAAGGAATGGGCTTCTTCTTTTAGGCTTCGGGCACAACTGATCCCCGGATAGGGGTTATCCATCATTTGAAGGCCGGTCACTGCAACATTGGGGTTTCTTTTAAACATGCCCAACCTCAATTCCAAAGTCGTTTAACCAGCATAAAAATTCGATGAGATCGTCCTCTGAATCCTTGGGGCCCACATCAAACGTGTTTCAAATGATTTCGGATATA
>CAZDSE010000131.1:0-5960 GCA_964507905.1 uncultured bacterium
TCCTTCTGGCGCTGCCATAGAATCTCCCACCAAAAATGAATCCATCGGAACTGATTTCTATTATGCCTTGAGGACTTTGATTGAAAATATTGCTGAAGATGTCGAAGCCCAAAAAGAAACCATTTTGTCACTCAATACCACTCGCAAAAAGACGATTGCTCAAGAGCTTGAAAATATTATTTCCGAACTCAATGACTTTAAATCGATAAAACCAGTCGACCCCAATCACTTGGATGAATGGGTCTATGCATCATTTGATTCACTGCAAGGGCGGGGTGTGAGTGTATTTTGTTCCCGGGCTACTTATTTTACAGCCATTCGCTTGCTGCTCATTCATTACTGGAAGGGACTTGGATTTTTTAAAGATCAAGATCGCGATCCATATAAAGAGCCCAATTTTTCCATTAATCAATTCATATCAAAATTTTGCTCAAACCTTGTGACTGAAAAAAACAATTGGCTCTTTGCCAAACAAAGCAATTATTCATGGTATAAAATCAGTCCCGACACATTAAAAGAAATCGAAACCATATTAAATCACTGGGAATTAAACGAAGATTCGATCATTATTTTATCGAAGGTCTACGAACGCTACTTGGACGAAAATCGCCTTCGAAAATATTCGCACTATACCCCACCCCTTTTGGTAAAATTCATCTGGGATTTTTTGATCGATCATTCGGACTCATCTTCATTGTTTAGAGCGCTTGGCAAAAACCGCATCCCAAAATTGGTCTTTGATCCAACGATGGGATCTGGAAATTTCTTGGTGGAAGCTGCAAAAAGAATGAAAGAGGAACTGGCAGAGGAAAAAGATCCCAAAAAATTTCTAAAAGAATTAAATTTGTCTTTAACCACTGGCCTTTTTGGATGCGACATCGATATTTTTGCCCACTTTTTTTCTGAAGTAAAGATGCTTTGGATTTTATCATCTCTCATTCACAAATATGAAAGAATGCATTTGTCTTTGTCCATTATTCATCAAAATGCATTAAAACTGTATTCCCCCTCACAACTCGATATGAATATTGTTCCAGAAGGTGACTCCCCCCTGTCAACCGATATGAAATTTGGACTCAACTCCATGGAGGGACACCTAAAACTTGTTCATTCCAAAATTCGAATTATGGAAAAGTTTGATATTTGCATTGGATGCCCCCCAGAACAAATCTTAAAAGAACAAACTGACTTCATGAAAGAAGTGATCCAAAAAATACCCTATTGGAAGAAATATTATGAAACAAATCTCTTATATTCTTCTTGGTTTTTTGTTTTGGGACTTTCCAAACTTCGTGAAGGAGGCCGGCTCATTTTTATTACAGAAAAACATTGGCCCACGGAAGAAGGCGCATCAAAATTGAGAGAGTACATCCTTCAAGAGTGTAAAATCATCTCCCTCATTGATCTGGGCTTTATAAAAATGGACGAGGACACTACGCCGCTTCCTCGAT
This sequence comes from uncultured bacterium, assembly GCA_964507905.1. Classification (GTDB taxonomy): domain Bacteria; phylum Bdellovibrionota; class JACOXK01; order 2-02-FULL-40-11; family 2-02-FULL-40-11; genus CAZDSE01. Next base: position 1,452 of record CAZDSE010000131.1, read on the forward strand.
ATATAACGCTTTTGGAGAAGTGCTCCCAAAAAGCAGCAAGAGACAATCACAAAGTTAAAATTGTTAAAGTTCATCCCCAGCAAAATCAAGTCAGCGCGGCATTTATATTGGGAAAAATCGCGGCAAAAGCCAAAACCATAGACAAACCCGGGAAAATATATGCCGATGATGACATCGATATTTATTTTAGTGGCCTCTCTCAAGGAGAACTCAACGATGCCCCCTGGCAACATATGGCGGATACTGGATTTAGTAAAATTCTAAAAGAAATTTTAAAATATAAAACCACTCTGCAATATTTTTGTAATATTTCGGAAGAAGGCGAGCTTGTAAAAGGTCAAGTTAATTTGGCAGTTCCCGAAGTGCATATTAGGAATCACTTTACAGCACATGACTCAAAAGAAGAACAATCGCCTGAAATGACACAAAATAAGATCACTCTCCAATTAAAACCCATCTGCAAAGAGTCACCCTATTATCTGCAGGCACTGCTTAATTCTCCGGTTCTTAATTTTTGGTATGCCCACAATGGCAATAAGAAAAATGGAAAGAAGTTTTATGATACTCATTCGCTTAAAATGATTCCCATTCGGCCTATTAGTTTTTCGAAACCCATCGACGTATCTATTTACGAAGAGAAAATGGCGCAAGTCAAAAATGCGCTCTCTAAAAAAGACCACACGTACATGATGGCGGCACTCTCATTAGAACTCAGTCATGGACGGGAAGAAATCGTACATGATGCGATTGTCATGATTCAAAAGGAATTATTGGCTATAGAAATAAATATTGGCCGATATAATTCCTTCTTTAAGGGACATATTTTAGATTCACTGACAACATCATTAACATCTTCATATGAACCCCTTTCTTTTAAAGCACAATTTCCATTTGACCAGCAATGTGCATTAAAAGATCACAAGAATATTTTTATCCATAGAGACAAGGGACATTCTCCAGATCAATTTTGTCTGATTCAATATCATCGAGAAATGGGCACCAAAAATGAGAAGGAACATCTGGTTTTGATTTCCAAAGATAATAAAATGATAAAAATATACGCGTCGACTGAATTTTTGGATTTCATCGAACAAGAGCTTAAATCCCAACTTCATAATTTCTGGGATGAAATTGAAGGTGCGATTTATCTTCCCAAAGATGAGTCGGGATTTTTGGCCTTTAAAGGCGAAATCATTGAACATTGCGAGTCGATTCGGCAAAAATACGTGGACCTTCAAAAAGTAATGCATGACCTCATTTTTAAACTCTATGATTTTGATGCCGAAGACAAAGATCTTGAAAAGTCCAAAGAAGCATCCATTGCAATTGACATGATGATCGCCGGTTAAAAACTCGCAATATACAGTGCAAGCTTTCTGGCCTCTGGTTGATCTTGAATCCATGTGAGAAGTTCTGGGTCATCTTTAATCAAAGCCATCCCTCGTTCAAATTGATTTTCCAAACACACACTTTCTAAAAGAGAAGATGTTCCGTTTTTATCAGAAGAAACCACTTTTTTAAATAAGTCACATAAAACATTTTTGTCATGGGCACGTCCCATGAGTGACACTGTGATTTGCCGCTGGGTCACAAATGGCAGTTCATCAAACAAACCCACAAGTTCAGTCGCCACCGCATTATTTTCCCTCTGTATAAAAAATTCCAAGAGAAGCTCTGCTTTTTGCTCAGCGTGTTGAACCGTTTGAGAAAATTCAGTCAATTCCCGCAAGGAGAGTTTTCTTAAAATTAATTTTCTTGTGGGTTCGGCCGCCTGTTCCCCAAGGGATGGAAAAATCTCTTTGACTACCTTCAACATTTCGGGATTTTCCCGGGACAAAACCAAGGCTGAAAGAGCTTTTACTTCAGGATTCAGACTATGAACCAATGGGCCAATGGCTGCGGCCACATCCGGATCTAACGCCTGAGGCTCAATGGCACGAAGTAAAACAATTTTATATTCATCAGACATGGCGGTAAATTCTTTTACATGCAACACATATCCACGTACGAGCTTTGCAAATTCATCTCCTTTCATTGGAAAGTTGGATAGTTCCTCAATGATCGCCTTCCAAATTCTAAGATGAATTGGATTTATTTGGACCAATAAATCTCGTAATGTATTCCAAGCTTGATCGGTTCCAACTCTCCCCAGCGTTCGGACCGCCCCCACAATTTCGCGTTCATAGTGCGTGGGCTCCACCTTTGCCAATGCACTCATAGCGATAATGACACTGGGCTTGGGTGATGTTTCAGACAAACGCCGAAGTCCCAGCATATTGGTCATCACTTGGACTTCCTCATCAAATGCTTGAGTCCCCACTGGAAATTGAGTTGACCGCCAAAGTGAATGATCCAGTAACAACGCATTTGCTTCATCAGGGTTTACTACTTTTTTAAGCTCGTCCAAAGCAACCCGTCTAAATTCAATATTGGGATGTGATAAAATCATTTGCATATGCGTTCTCGATATCGCCAATTGTCCCGTCTGATATCGTTCCGCCAAATTCGAAAGGGCCAGTCGTCTCAGCACTGAATCTCCAAATAAAATATGGGAAATCAATACATCTTCTTCCATGTCTCTTAAAACATGACCCGATACAAGCTCCAATGAAAAACGATAGTGATATAAAAGATCAGCCAAGGACTCTACGTCTTTAAGATAAATGATCACATGCGGATCTGTGATTCCATCTTTTGAAGCGAGGAATTCAAACTGATTTTTTTTACGTAGAATGACATTTGTTGTTTCTTCAATTAGGGCTGCGACACTTTCACGCGTTATTTTATTTTTCGCAATCACATTGGGATCCAATAATGCCTGAATCGCCAATATTTTATTCTTAATTCCCGAATCTTGAATCGATGGTCGGGTGCTGGCGGGATGATTGATTAGACGCTCTATCACTTCGGAGACTCTGCTCAAATAATATCGTCTCAAATTTTCTGGCGTCGATGGATGACACATCACATCTTCATACCCTTTCCAAAGCGCTTGCCGTGCATTTTGCACCAAAAGAAAGTTTAAGTGTTCTTGCTCGGCTCTCATCAGATATGTTCTCCATGTGGTATGAGATTGAAGACGTTCCGCCATTCCGGTTTCTTCAATAAATCTAAGCGTATTTTTTGGAGTCGAAAGAGTTTCTCTCACTTGCTTCACCACATATTCCTCAACTCCCGCATATGAGTTGGGCGTGGCATCTTTGAACATGAGCGCTTTAATGGCGGAGTCAACTTCATGGCTCCATCCCTTTTCCAAGTCGGCCTTCATGACGAATTCTCGCCCATGAAATGTGGGACGCTTTAAAATCAGTTCAATGACATCTTGAGTAAATCTAACCCCGATGGATTGAGCGTATGAGGAAGGGGAACTGGCCAAAATACCCACTAAGATCAGAAAAAAACAGAGTGATTTTTTCACAGAAGTTAAAACACTAGCAAAGGGTATGCCAATGACTGATTTAAATAGTTAAGTAATTTCAATATGTTATATATTTTAAGAGCGCTCGATTTTCAAGAATTTACTGGCCAATGCCTAAGTGCTGTACAATGTCACCCAAAAATACACGCTAAGTTATTGAAAACTGAGCATTAATTTAACACCGTGACAAATATAGTCACTTTCAAGGGATTTTCATTCCCATTATGAAATATAACATCCTGAAATAATTAAGCTTTTTATTTCACCCTTATGGCATTTTTCTTGCATATTTCACGGGCGATATGGCCAAAAGCAAATCCATTTTGAAGCAGTCTTTGACACTGGGCTTTACCGCCATATTCACTTTGACCCTATTGTCAACAGGTTATCCACCCCGAGTCCTGGCCGAAGAAGTCACCCATGATTCAAATTCAGATGAAGAAACCCTGAATAACGATCTTTCATTTTATCAGTCCCAAATCAAAACAATGAATAACTCTCTACTCAAAAAAATAAGTCTGGATAGTTATAAAGCCTATCAAAAAGAAAATTCAGATAAATCTGGTATTGGAAAAAATAAAGTATGTCAAAATTGCCATTCCTCCCCGGCTGAGCCTCAACTTTCGCAGCCCGAAGAGACTACTCGATTTTCATCCGATCCCTCAGAGACCGACATCTATACAATTAAATCTCTCCTGCTTTCTATGAAATCGACGTTGGAGAATTATTTATTTTTGAATCATGCGCCATTTAACGAAAAATTTTTGAAACTTAAAAATTATATTTCCGCCATGAATTCGTATTTGGTGGTTGCACTCATGGTCTCCAATGAAAATCCATTTCAATTCCTGGACAAAGATTTTGGGATCACTTTTCCACCGCAGTTTTTGGTCGACTTACAAACTTTTATACTTTCGGAAGATGTCTCATCGGGAGATCGAAGCTTATTCATGACCATGGTGTCCCTAAAAGATGGAAAATTATTGTTCACGAATGATTTTCGAGTGAGCGTTGAACTCTCATCTTTTTTGTTTAAGCAAACCAAAGAATCTTGGTTTCAATTTATTAAACTCATTGCGCTTCATTATTTT
>CAZDSE010000132.1:0-645 GCA_964507905.1 uncultured bacterium
GAGCTTCGATGCCGGGTAAATGTTATCTTTATTTTGGGGGTAATCGCTCGCGGTTTACTCGGGCAGTGACTTTAGAGCTAGATAGTGATGCTTCATTTATAGGGGAAAATCTGAATGATATGTTGGGCTTTGATATTTCGATGAAAGGGGATTTAAACGGGGATGGATTTTCAGACTTGGTAACAAGTACAGGATCGGATCAAGGCAAAGTGTATGTTATTTTTGGAAAGCCCAGATCATCATTTTGGCCAAACATGTTGATTTCTCAAGCTCACGATGCTTCTTTTATTGGAGAAGGGGGCCAGGGCAATCTGGGGCATGTTTTATCATCTGCCGGCGACGCCAATGGGGATGGACTCTCTGATTTGTTGATCTATTCAAGTCAGCTTCAAAAGATTTATTTGGTTTTGGGATATACGGGTGTGTGGAACAAAAATGTAAATGTGGGTTCAAGTAGCGCGTCTTTCGTTGCTGAAAATAATTTGTCCTATTATCCCTACCGTTTAAATTTTATTGGAGACTTGAATCACGATGGAAGAACTGAGATAGGTGTTGGTCACCCATCATATAATGATATACAAAATCATTCCGATCCGCAGTGGAGTCAAAAAAATCGTGGGAAGATGTATATCATTTATCCGTAAG
>CAZDSE010000132.1:655-2074 GCA_964507905.1 uncultured bacterium
GCAAAACTAAACGGGTATGGTATAATTTTAATGTGTTTTTAATTTAGGGCGTTCTGGAGGATTCCAGAGCGCCTTTTTTTATGAGGTAAATATGAATAGAATCATGATGTTAGCTATGTTTATGGGTTTTAGTTTTATATTCACAACCCCTGTCTTTTCAGAGTCTCAAGATCCGTGTTCCAATCTGGATGGTCTAGACCCTGAATATAATTTGGCGCCCAATAGTTCTACTCATGAACATTGTTTGCAATTTATGGTGTGTACGCAACTTGAAAGAGTGCAAATTGCATGTGAGATGCGGAATGCCATTTTAGACAAATATGCCTTGATTGAGCTTAAAAAGGAAAGGCTGGGTTTGGATGCCGAAGAACATTTGAATTCGTGCGTTCAATTGGAACGCGGGATCCAAGATAGTGACAATTTGTCATTTTTAGATCGCATGCAAAAATGTATTGCTAAATTCCAAGACTCTCATTTTAATCTCAATGATCAGATGCCCCGTCCTATCGTTACCAATGGGATTATCATTCGAGAGGTAGATCGAAAATTTTATATTTCTGAAAAATATAAGAGACACCTTCAATTTATAGCAGATACCCAAGGGATCGGAGACTTGAACAAAATTCTTTCCATTGGCGCTGAAATTTTAGAGGTGGATGGAAAGACTGTCGATGAATGGGTTCAGCGATATGAGCCATATATTTCTGCGAGTTCAAATCAGTATAGACGTGATCGCGCCGTGAGGGCAGTCTTTAGAAGAAATTTTCTTTATCCTGATAAAAAATCAGCAGATCTAAAAATAAAAGTGAATGGAACGATTGAATTGATTCGGCTGCCTTGGTTTTGGATATCGGATTCCCATGTCCGGATTGATGCGGCGAATTATTTTGAGAAAATTGGAATTCCAAGCACCGACAAAGTATCTTGGGATTATTCGAAGCCGGACAATAAATGGTCACGAAGAATGATGGACAATACAGGGTATTGGGATTCCGATCCTCTGATTCCAACTGCGGATCTGAAAGAATATCTCGATCAAAATGAAGATGCAGCACTTCGAATGGGAACGCATATTTATACAGGGAAAAAAGTATTCGGATATCTTCAAATCTTAACCTTTGCGACTGAATCTGTGAGTCTTCAATCGAAGCAGGAAGGAAAGAAGGAAGTGCTTCCCTTTATGAACCTTATTCGCGATTTTATTAAAATTTGTAAAAAGAAAGAACTTCCGTTGGTGATAGACCTGCGTGAAAATGGGGGTGGAAACAATAATTATCCGGAGCAGCTTCTTTCAATCCTAACCCCCGGAAATAAAAATTCATTTGCACATGGTCTGGGATTTCCGGTGAATCCGCATACCGGGTGGCTGCTGTCTTACTTTCTTAGGAATCCTGAATTGGAGGCCAGAAATTTGGGAAA
>CAZDSE010000132.1:2084-5916 GCA_964507905.1 uncultured bacterium
CACTGGGATGCTGTATTGGGATTCTTATGAAAAAGCAATCTCGGAGGAAGAGTCATTTACGAATGTCATTCTTCCCGACGCGGTGGAAGCGGACACGGATGTGGGCGGATATTCGGAGAACATTGTGGTGTTATTAACTTCCAAATGTGCCAGTGCCTGTGAAGTGACTGCAGGACTTTTAAAAAATTCGGGGAGAGCGACATTGGTGGGGTCTCCGTCCAATGGGACTGGGGCAGGATACATGAATATTAGTGGAACTGCGAATATCGATGCAAGTTGGAGGGATTCAAAAGATGTTTTAAGTATCGAAATTCCCAGTTTTGTGTTTGTGGTTCCGGAGAAGGGATTTGATGCCACTCAGCATATTTTGACATATCAAGACTACAAAAAATTTATTCCTGAAAATATTCCGGTCGAACCGGATGTTCCATTTTCAGTTCCTTTATCGGATATTCTGGGAGATTCCAATCTTTGGCTAGACACAGCAGTTAATAGTTTGTTTCCTCCGACACCTGCTCGGGCTCCAGTCGAAGCCACTCCGGCTGTTCTTCAAGGGGGGAGTGAATCAAAATAGTTGTCAGGCTGAGCGAAGGATATCTAGCGTCTTTCGGTATACACGATCAAAAGTAATTTGTTCCATACATGGTGTGGTGCGATCCCAGACTTTGCAGGCCATAAATTTTCTACCCGGGATACATGGATTACAGCCCAAGTGGGTATCACAAAAAACAATATTCTTTGGTTCAAAATAGGGACGCCCTCGGAAATAAGTGGTGGGAGCAAAAATGCCCAAGGCCTTTCGTCTCATATTTGATGCCAGATGAAAGGGGCCGCTGTCGGCACCGATGACCAGTTCGGCTTTGTCATACAATGCGGCCAACTCTTTTAATGAAAGTTTTCCGACCAGATCATTAAAGTGCGGTTGATAAGACTTGATGGCTGTCATCTTTTCGATATCTCTGGGTCCGCCTACAAATATGACTCGCTTCCCATGCTCGAGGGTTAATTTTTTGGCCAATTGTGCGTAATTTAAAAGATTCCACTCTTTCGCATGCCATGCTGAAAACGGCGCCATAATAATGATAGGCGGATTGGCATATTTTTCGACAGATTTGCGATTGTCATCTGAATATGTAACTCTCAAATCAATATCTGCTTTTGAAATTTTTAATCCCTGATGTCTGAGCACATTTAAATACAGATCAATCGCATGTGTGGTTTGTTTGGCTGTTAGCGTTTTATCTTGCCTGCGAACATTCCAGACTTTTTTAGAACCCAAAAAATAACCTAAAAAGCTGCCGCTTTTTAGGTTGACGACCAAATCGAATTTATGTTGTCTCAAATTTTTCAGCCATTGATATTTTTCTTTTAAAATGGCCAGGCGGGATGTTTGATCTGAAAGTTTAAATGCACTTTTATCTAAGATGAAAATTTGAGACAAATAGGGATTCCCTTCGAGTAAAGATTTTCCGATCGGAGACGTGAGAATAGACAGGGTTGCAGTTGGAAATGCTTGCTTCAAGGGTTTAAAAACCGCCATGTTGTGCAATACGTCCCCTATGTTGGCATGACCTAAAATCAGGATATTTTGAAAGCCTTTGTTTTTCATTTTGACTCTGTGATATAACCCATTCAAAGGAGAAATGAAATATGCAAAATGAAGATCACAATGAAGACTTAAAGGTAAAACAATTATTAAAAAACTCAAAAACGATTGCAGTCGTGGGACTCTCTCCAGATCCCGATAAGCCCAGTTTTGAAGTGGCGATCTATTTAAAAGAACATGGGTATAAAATTATCCCTGTACGACCCAATACAGATGAAGTTTTGGGAGAAAAAGCATATGCAGCACTGTCCGACATCCCATGTGCTATTGATATTGTGGATGTTTTTAGAAAACCAGAATTTATTCCAGGGATTGTGGATGAAGCCATTCGAGTCAAAGCCAAAGCCGTGTGGATGCAATTGGGTTTAAGTCATGCGGATGCAGCACGGAAAGCAGAAAAAGCAGGGCTGATTGTTGTGCAAGACCGCTGCATGCTCATCGAACATCGACGTCTGCTGTAAATGATAAAACTATCTCCCAAATGGAAAGCTCTGCTGGCCATCGCATTTGGTCCGCTCATTGCGACTTTGGATTCCAGCGCAATGAATGTGGCATTGCCATCGATCTCTCGATATTTTGATGCACACATTTCTCAAGTGGAGTGGGTGGTGGTGGGATATCTATTGGCAGTGGCAGCTCTGCTGCTCCCCTTTGGAAGACTGGGAGATCTCATCGGGAAAAAAAGAATTTTTATGGTGGGACTTTTGGCATTTACGTTGAGTTCCCTTTTGTGTGCCCTGTCTCAGACCATTACCCAATTGGTTTTGTTTCGGGTGTTGCAGGGGATCGGAGGATCTATTTTTATTTCTGTGGCACCGGCTCTGCTCGTCGATGCATTTCCAGCGACTGAGCGAGGTAAAGCCATGGGGACCATGGGAACCATTGTGTCAATTGGGCTTATGAGTGGTGCACCACTGGGCGGATTCCTTACAGATTTAATTTCTTGGAGAAGTATATTTTTTATAAATCTGCCAATTGGCATTGTGGGATTTTTTTTGTCGTCTCGATATATTGCATCTGATCCAGAAACAAAACCATTTCAGTTTGATTGGATAGGATCATTGCTCATTGTTTTATGTTCCACGAGTTTTTTGTTTGGATTGAATCAACTGGTTAATGGTGAATCGGGCAAATCGGGTGAATTGGAATTAAATTTGGGGAAGATATTTTTCCTATTTGGCCTATCTGGCTTATGTGGTTTTATTTTCTATCTCTTCGAAAGAAAAAATCCATTCGGAATATTTGATTTTTCTCTTTTAAAAAATAAATTTTTTGTGGGAGGAAATTTGGCGTTGTTTTTTCATTTTATGGCATTTTCTGTGCTTTTTTTCCTGATTCCGTTTTACATGACCGATGTGTTGCGATATTCAACTCAAAAAACAGGTGTTGCCATGTCATTTTTTTGTATGGCGCTCGCCTTTCTCATGCCGCTCAGTGGGAGCATATCGGACAAAATCGGATCTCATGTGATTGCACCGGTCGGACTTTTATTGGTCACCATTTCATATTGGGCCATGCAGCATGTGTCGATGGAAACGTCTTTCCCCACGCTTCTTTTGGGGCTCATGTGTGTGGGTGGGGCCTCTGGGATTTTTCAAGCCCCCAATAACAGCAGTCTCATGGGGGCTGTTTCAAAGACGCACATGGGAACGGCTTCTGCCATGATTGCATCCATGCGAACCTTTGGTCTTATGTGCGGAACGGCGCTGGCGACTGTGATTTTTATGTGGCGCGTGCACGTTCATAATGGCTCATTTCTCCAATCGGGATCTCACTTTTCGCTCCATGAATTGCCACCGACTTTATTTCTGGTGGGATTTCAAGAAACGTTATGGGCATCGGTGATTCTCGCATTGGTGGCCATGGGTTTTTGTGCGATGCGAAAATCATAATGTAAAAATGCAACGTAAATTTACATCATAATGTCAGATCTGTCCGTCGTGTGATCGAGATTTCTGTGCCAAAGAATGTCTCTTCGTGCTGTATAGATTTTGATATTATAAATTATTAAGTGATTTCAATAAGTTATGGAGATAGCCTGCCGTTTGTCTGTCGGGGGATCTCATTTTGTGGACACTAAATGCCATAAAATCTCAATTTAAAACCGCCCCGAGAATATTAAAAATATAAGTATTATCAGTATCTTATGTGGCTTTATGCTCTTATGGCATCCCCCTTGCACATATAAAGGATAAAGGACGAATGCATGAAGAATATTTTACGTTA
>CAZDSE010000133.1:0-5207 GCA_964507905.1 uncultured bacterium
CTTGGGCGGGGGAGAAATGATTATGGAAGTCCATAAAGAGTATTCGACATGGAAGCCGATTCCTCACAAGTTTGAAGCGGGGACACCCAATATTGGAAGTGTGATTGCATTTTCAAAATCTATCGAATATTTGGAAAAAGTCGGCATGCAAAATATCAGAGAACATGAAAAATCCATCACGCAATATGCGATGACCCAGCTCAAAGAAATTAAAGATCTGACCATTTATGGCCCAACAGATATTGAAAAAAGAGGGGGAGTCATCTCTTTTAATTTAAAAGACATTCATCCCCATGATTTGGGAACACTTTTGGATTCAGAGGGAATTTGTATCCGAGCAGGACATCATTGCGCACAGCCTCTCATGAGAAGATTAGATGTGGCTGCAACTGCTAGGGCCAGCTTTTATGTTTATAATACCAAAGACGAAGTGAATTTTTTGGTGGAGACATTGGAAAAAGCACGGAGGTATTTTAATCATGGCGTTTGAAGGATTGGATGATTTATATCGAGAAGTGATCTTGGATCACTTTAAAAGCCCAAGACATCATAAGCCAATTGAACCGCATGACGTCGAACAAGAGGGGTTTAATCCATTGTGTGGAGATCACATCACCCTTCAACTTAAAATTTCGAATGATCGGGTGGAGAATATCGGATTTTGGGGAAAGGGATGTTCGATTAGCCAGGCATCTGCCTCCATTCTTACAGAAGAGATTTATGGAAAAACATTGGCTGAAGTGGAACATAAGGCCGATGTCTTTAAAAAAATAATGCGTGGAGAATCAACAGCCAACGGAGAAGACATCGGAGATTTGGAAGCACTTTCAGGCGTTCAAAAATTTCCTGTGAGAATTAAATGTGCGCTTCTCAGTTGGACCACATTGGAGGAGGCATTGGATTTATGGAAAAAGATCCCAAAATCATAGAATTTTTAAAACCCATTCAAGATCCTGAGCTTTTCATCAGTATTGTCGAGCTGGGTTTGATATATGGGGCAGAACAAGTCGACCCAGAAACCGTGAATGTCGATATTACGCTCACCAGTCCGGGCTGTCCCTTGGGTCCTCAAATTATCGCCCAAATCGATCAGACAGTGAAGGAACACATACCTACTGCCAAAAATGTCAATGTACGTTTGGTTTGGGACCCGCCTTGGGATCCCCGTGTCAACTGCACCGAAGAAGCCAAGATGCAATTGGGGATATTTTAATTTTCTTCAGTCTCTTCTTTTCGGATCGCAATCTTAGCGGTGCTGCGGACTTCTTTGAGCCATTCATAGTAGGCGTCGGATTGACGTTGGCTTAAAGAATCCATGACGAGTTTGTCTCGATCTTTTTCAAACGATTTAATATTCGGTGTTTCTCGGGATTTTAACCGGACAATCACATACGCATTGTGAACCGAATAATACCGATGGGGGAATTCGTTTTTCTTAAGTGTGGGCAATGCTTCTGTGATTTCTTCAGCTTCGCCGATTTTGGGGATGTATTTATTGGTGGAGACAAAGAGTCCTGTTTCATCCCACTTTAACTTTTCTCTCGATAAGATCTTATTAAAATCTGGATTATTTTTTTTCTTTTCCCACAGTTCGTCGGCTAGTTTTTTTGATGATTCTTTATTTTTTTTCTCCTGTAACAGTGTCCGGGCAATATCTTGTTTGGCTTCATCAAAAAGCTTAATTTTTTCCTGATCTTTTTCTTTGGTTTTAAAGAGATGTTGATTATTTGTGTAATACGTTTGGGCTTGATCCATATTTTCTTTTTGAGCGAGGAAGGACGAGATGTCCGCATCAGAAATGGCGGGCTTTTGGGCCAAGGCTTGAGGCTCAACGCGAATAAAATCCAAATTTATTTTGTCATTTTTGACCATGTAATCTTTTAAAACTTCTTGGTCGGATACTTTAATATGGGCTCTCAGCATGGCCAAAATTTTTCGTTGAAGTAAATCCAGTCTCATTTTTTCTTCATAGCGAGCAGGGGTTAGGCGATTGGCTGAAAGTAGTTTTAAATAGTAATCTTTATCAAATTTGCCTTCTTTTTGGAAAAATGGGGTTTGAACAATAGAGTCGCTGACTTCTTGATCGGTGACTTTTAAGCCCAAAGATTTGGCGCCTTGAATCACCAACTTTTGGTCAATAAGCTGATTAATGACCATTTGCTTTAAATTAAATCGCTCGGCCATTTCAGGAGTAAATTTGTCTTTCAGCATATTTTGATAAAAATTCATCGTATTTTGATATTCTTGCTGAAATTCTTGGATCGAGATCCCGTCGCCATTCACAGAAGCCATATCCGATTGGCGTACGGAATATCGACTGCTGCCTCCATAAAATCCCCAGAAAACAAAGACCACAGAAATGAGTGAAACAAAAATGGTGAGCAGCAGCTTTTGCTGCTTTCGAAGTGTTTTTAACATATGAGGGAAGATAATTGAAAGCACATATGAAAGGCAACAAGATTTTGAGTAAGATGAACATGATTTTAAAAAGGCATTGGTATCCCCTGTAGAGACGATAGCGCAAGCCGGTCTTACAGGGGATGCCAATGCCTTTTAGATTACTTTCTCTTGTATTAATTATGTGATTTTGTTACAAATTTTATGAACCCCCTATGTTTCTAGACAAACTTCTGGATCGATTTTCTCATGATTTGGCTGTGGATTTGGGGACTGCCAATACCTTGGTGTATGTCAAAGGTAGAGGAATAGTCTTAATGGAGCCCTCTGTGGTGGCGGTGACCAAAGATGCGAGAGGGATGAAAAAGGTTGTTGCCGTTGGAAAAGAAGCCAAAGAAATGCTGGGTCGGACTCCCGGAAGTGTGATCGCCATGCGCCCCATGAAAGATGGGGTGATTGCGGACTTTGAAGTCACCGGGGTTATGCTTCGCTATTTTATCGATCGTTCGGTTAAAAAGAAAACCCTTCTTCGTCCACGGATTATGATTTGCGTCCCTTATGGGATTACGGAAGTGGAACGGAGAGCTGTGAAGGAGTCGGCCGAGGCAGCGGGTGCGAGAGAAGTCTATTTGATCGAAGAGCCGATGGCGGCTGCCATTGGGGCAGGACTTCCCATTACCGAACCTACCGGGAATATGATTGTTGATATTGGCGGAGGGACGACTGAGATTGCGGTCATATCTTTGGGGGGAATTGTCTGCAGCAAATCAGTCAAAATGGCAGGAGACAAATTTGATGAAGCCATCATTCAATTTTTAAAACGAAAGCACAATATGCTCATTGGCGAAAATACGGCTGAGCAAATTAAAATTCAAATCGCAACTGCGTATCCCATTGAAGAAATTAAAACCATGGAAGTCAAAGGACGGGATTTGGTTTCTGGCATTCCACGAACGGTGAAAGTGACTTCGGAAGAAGTTCGAGAAGCCATCCAAGAGCCGCTTCAGATTATTGTGGAGGGGGTCAAGTTTATACTGGAAAAAACACCGCCTGAGTTATCTGCAGATATTGTGGACAAAGGGATTGTGTTAACGGGTGGAGGGGCATTGCTACAGAATTTGGACATGTTGCTCAAAGAAGAGACGGGGTTACCTGTGGTGATCACAGATGATCCTCTCACTGCCGTAGTGCGTGGTTCAGGACAGGCGTTAGAATTTTTGGATAAATATAGGGGAGTCATGATCGAGTAGATCATGTGCTCTGTCTTTTGGGATGCCAGAGATGTCCTGTAGAGACGATAGCGCCAGCGTGTCTCAAAGGACATCTCTGGCATCCAAAGGGACATAGGATACTATATGTACTTATTTCTCAAAAAATATAAACTGATTATCATTATCGCACTCCTCATCTTGATCCCTCTCTTTAATTTGTCCACGAGCATTAAAGCTCCCAAAGATTTAACCTGGTATGACCGGGTGATTCTTGGAGTGACGAGCCCCGTTCAAGAATTGTTTACGAATGGGTTTAATAAATTCGTTGGGCTAAGCCAAAACTATGTATTTTTGGTTCATGTCAAAAAGGAAAATCAGCGCCTGGTCACTCAAAATCAAAAACTCATTGAAGTCGTCAATGCCATGAAAGAAATTGAAAAAGAAAATGAACGACTGAGAACGTTATTGGCATTTAAAGAAAAATATTTACCATCCGGTGTGACAGCCGAAGTGGTGGCGCGAGATACAATGAGTGAATATCAAACACTTCGAATCAATAAGGGGCATGATGTTGGGTTAAAGCGCTTGATGCCCGTCATGACCCCATCTGGGATTGTCGGAAAATTGATATCGGTGTGGGATCATTACAGTGATGTGCTGCTCCTCACCGATCGAAACCACAGCATTGATGCCATCATTCAGCGCTCACGCGCTCGTGGAATCGTGAAAGGTGGCATTTCTCCCATATGTGAGCTGCATTATGCGGCCAGAACAGATGATGTGGCGGTGGGGGATATTCTCATTACATCGGGAATGGAGGGCGTATTTCCCAAAGGAATTTTGGTGGGATCGATTACCAAAGTTGAAAAAGCATCATTTGGGGTGTCTCAGAAGATTGAAGTTTTGCCTGCCGTTGAATTGGGAAAAGTGGAAGAAGTGTTTGTGGTGACGAATTTGTCCGGTGTGAATGCCAAACTTCTTGAAACCATTCCATGAAATATTTTATTAAACACTTGAATCCTTTTTTTTCCCTCGGATTTGCATATATCAGTGTCGTGTTTCAGTCGACCCTCTTGGATCAGGTGTTTGGAATTTATAAGCCGTCTCTGGTGTTGATTCTCATAGCATACTGGGCACTCAGTCGATTTGCGATTGAGGGGGCATTACTTTCTTTTTTGACGGGATATTTACTATCTATTCATTCCAGCAGCCCGCCCGGATTATATCCCTGTTTGTGTGTGATGACTTTTTTTACATTAAAAGGGGTAAGTCTGGGGCTTCTCATTCATTCCGTGATTGGAGAAATGGGACTCGTGGTGATTTCTTCAGTCATTTTTAAATGTTATTTTTTAATGATGCTCTCCATTGTGTCCACTGTTTATGATTTAACGCCGATTTTGATTTCCACGATCGCCATGGCATTTTTGAACTTTTTATTAACTCCTATTTTATTTTTCTTTTTCAAATTATTAGACGAGTGGACCGAAAAAATGCATCCATCTAAAACGGGTGTTCAAGAAACATCTATTTCATTGGGGTAAGACATGGCACTCATCGGACAAAGAGAAGAAATTCGAGAATATCAAGGCAGATATCCGT
>CAZDSE010000133.1:5217-5904 GCA_964507905.1 uncultured bacterium
CTGCAAATTTTAAATGGGGATCGTTTTTATCGATATAGTCAGGAAAATAGTTTGAGACAGGAAAAAATTCCAGCTCCACGTGGAATGGTCCTCGACAGAAACCGTGAAATTTTAATCGATAGCATGCCATCGTTTGATGTGACCTGGACCCCTCAGTTTGTTACGGATTCTGATTTTACGATGAAGCTTTTATCCTATCTTTTAAAAATGCCAAAAGAAGATATTCAATCCATTTTAGATAAAGAAAAGACGCGGCCGCGATTTGAGACGCGAGTGGTTAAATCAGATATTACCAGAGATGAAGTGGCGCTGATTGAGGCCAATCGATTTGATATGCCGGGAATCGACATCTCGGTTGAAATTAAACGGAAATATCATGATGGCCCAGTGGGATCTCATTTATATGGGTATATTGGAGAGGCCAATGAACAAGATTTGGATGATCTCAATCGAAGATCGTTTCAGAAGTATAAAATGCAAGATTTTGTTGGAAAATTTGGTTTGGAGGAACGATGGGAAGAGTATTTGCGGGGTGTGGATGGCGCCACCTATGCTGAAGTAGATGCCTTTGGTCGGAAAAAATCTCCGTCGGGAAGTACGGTTTTCGATTATGAAAAAACAAAAAGAGATATTACTCCTGGAAAGAATTTGGTTTTAACCATTGATCATGATCATGATCAATGGTTA
>CAZDSE010000134.1:0-2379 GCA_964507905.1 uncultured bacterium
AATGGATGTACATGAGAAAAGCGATCAGATGCTCTTCAGGGACCCCCGCGAGTTGTGTCAATCGGTCCATTAGCGCGCTTACTTTCATGCGGCGCATTGCAATATTCTCGTGATCATGTGTGGTCAAAAGTGTGGTAAAAAACTTTTGACGAGAATTCGTCCATAATTCTGGAAAAACACCCTTAAATTCCCAGACAATCCAAGCAGGGCTCTCTGCATTTAGACTGATGATGGAGGATTCCAGATTTAGGGAATTAAAATCAATGGTTGATCCCATGACCATCATCCAGGAGAAAATAAAATCTTTCTTTGATTCCGGGAATGATGTGATCATGAATTGGGTGATTTCTTGAATTTTTGTTTTTTGTTCAGAATTAAATAGACAAGACGCTTTCAGTGAGAAAAATGAAAGCTCCAGCTCATCAAAATATCCCATGGCATCTAAATCTGCCAATGCTTGGGTGAGTTCGGCGGCGTCGAGAGGTCTTTCTTTTTCAAAATTATAATCAATAAACTCTTTAAAAATGAGGTTTCTAAAATTTCTTTGTAAATCCAGCGTAAACCAAAGCGGGCGGTCTGCGGTTTCCGATAGGTGAGCTGGGATTTCAGTTTTCCCGTTTGCTGGAATCTTAAATAAATTTTCTTTGACGAGCTTATTGAGTTCCTTCCAAAGAAACGGAAACAGATAGGCAAATTCGAGATTTGAAATTTTAAATCCTTGAGTTTGATTTTTGGGGTGAATCTCTTCGCTCCAGTGTGGATAATGCATGGAAAAATTTAAATCCATATTGGGGATTAAGATCGTATTCATGATGCGATTGTTGCGAATGACGGGGATAAAACTAAGTAACGCATCCCGATATCCCTCTCTTTTTTCAGTGGTGAGGATTTGAAGTGCGGTAAACCAATCCGCCATGGCGGGCACCGAGGGAAGTCCCTTGCCCAAAGAAATAAGCAACGTATCAATTCGGTCCTTGTATTCTGGCCCGTCGGCATATTGCCCTGTGGTATTGGCCCAATAGATAAGGAGATTTTGGGAATGCTCTTCATTTAATGGGTGAAGTTCCAAAATTTTAATGGTCCACAAAAATAGAAGATCGCGGATGTCTTTTTTGTCCAATAAAGATTTTATTTCTTTTTGATTTAATATAAAAAAGGCAAACGCTACTTTTTCTTCCTGTTTAAAGGATTCATAAAAGTCAGATAGCTTGTTTAGAGCTTCATAGGCTTCTTCACGGGGTAATTGAGCCACAAGCACAATGTAATCGGTGGTCCACATGAGAAGACGCTGGGACTCGTCTTTATGCATTTTCATTTTTTGAGTCACAATTTTTAAAAGCTTTTGTCTCGCGTCTAAATCGGCATCTGATTTTTTTGCAGCGAGAGGATCCTTGGGAGCAAGGGGAGGCGATGCTTCACTGACCTGAGGCAGCGCGAGGGCAGCGATTGAGATTATGAGAATTAAAAACCAGCGGGTCATTTGGAATTTCCTCTTGTTCGATCTCCCTTTTGATGCGATAGACCGTCTTTAAGCAGTTCGGCCAAAGAATCCGAAACTTGACGATCTTGAATTCTAATAAACCATTCTATCCAATCAGATTCAAAATCAGGGCTAAGTGAGAGAGTAAATTTGGATATCTGGGTCAATGACTGGATGACCATTTCTTTTGCTGAATCTATAAGACGGGAAAAAGATAAATTCTCATGTTTAAAATAAAACTGACATATTTCATTCAGCGCCTGAGGCGAAATGTCTGGATGAGCGTTTAAAATTTTCACGGATTTTTCTAGAATGAATAAGTCCATAACTTCATCCAGAGCAGCCTTTTTCCAATAGTGATTGAAAAGGGTGCAATATGCTTGGATGTATTCACTGGCCTCAGTGTTGCTGCCTTCTTCAGGGATGATGTCTAGGCGATTCATAAAATAGATCAGGATAAGATCAATCGTAATCGCATCTTGTTTTTGGAGATCGATTACATTCTCGGTGGATTCTTCCGTTTTGGGATCGAAATTGGGGTCGGTGTTGGAATTGATGACGGCCGAATCGATGAGTTTTAGGATTTGGGTATAAGAACTCAGTGGCCGTATGGTCTGATCTCTTTTATGTTGGATGGCGAAACCATCTAGTAAAAATTGAGATAAAAATAATAAGTTGCGTTTGGACAGTGAAGATGGATTTCTGAGCAACTGTTTTTTAATCTCATCAAAGTGTCCGGTGCGAACATATAACTGCATAAGTTGATCGTTTAAATCAAAAGCCGCGAAATAAAAAAATGGAATCTTATGATTGGGCTGAGGCGTATATAAAAATCCCAATTCGTCTTTTTTGACATTTTTAAGATAGGCATCGATGATGATATTCATTTCGCCATAATC
>CAZDSE010000134.1:2389-4751 GCA_964507905.1 uncultured bacterium
TTCGATATCCAGAGCGATAAGAGTTTCTGAGAGGTGTAGGAATTGTTTCCGGCCAATCAAGTGGCTGTCTGCCAGATGTTTGAGTGCTTGATATAAAGTCACCCAATCGGAAGATTCAGACTCTGTCCACTTTACATCGGTCTCAACATTTTTAAGAATAAGAGACATGAGCTCGGCCAAAGATTTTGCGTCTTTTTCGACAATGGTCAGATTTGAAATTGCAGATGACAAGAGGACTTCCACTTTTTCAGATCGATGAAAGTATTTAACTAAGCTCGGGTGGGAATAGACAGTGATAATTTGTTTCCAAATGTCTTTGGTCATCTCTATGGGTTGAGCTAAAGCAAGCTTAATACACCATTCGGCCAGGTCGCGGTCTACAAATCGCCCAAACATGCACATCATTAAAGAGGCGCTATGAAGAGTTTCGAGCCACGCGCCAGTATCATCGCCGAGCGGTATGGCCATCACCGTTCGATTAAAGTCACCGTAAAATCGATCCATCTTAAATAATAGAGTTTGAAGTTTTCGCGAACCTAATATTTTTTTCCAAGTGAGCGTCGGCAGCGCCTCTTCAAATTCTTTGATTAAGGCTTCAATCACTTTGGGGTCATCCGGGCGATATTTTATATTTGCCGGATTCCAACCTTGAGGCAAGGTGGACATCATTTTTTCGAGTAAGCCATCTAATCCATGATTGTTTAGATTAAACGGGAGATTAAAATTGTCTATTGGAGCATCGCCGTCATTCATGAACTCCCCAAAGCCACCTCCGGGCATAAAATAATTGTAACCAGATCCTTGTCCTTGGGTGTTCCAGTCCATGTCTTCTAATTCGCTTTCATGAGGGGTCATATCGTTACTATCCCCACCCATAGAACCTTTCTTGCTCCCATCTTTGGGTGTGCCATCCGGATTGGTTTCAGATCCAGATCCAGCGCCTTCACCGGGATTGTCATCTGGCTTACCTTCTTGACCGCTCATCATATCGATGCCATCGGGTCCCAAGTTTTTAACCGTTTCTTGGACCTCTTTGGGATCTGCACCCATTTGTTTAGATAGCTCTTGAAGAGTTTCAGGACTTAGACCCTGTTCTCCATTCTTTTTTAATTCTTCTGAAACTTTTTGGGCCAGTTCAGGATTATTTTTCAATGCGTCTTTCAATGAATTCATGAGCTCTGGATTTTTTTTCATTTCCTCTGAAAGTGTTTGGGCGACTTTTTGCATGGATTCTTTTAATTCTGGATTGTTTTGCATGGCTTCTGCCATTTTTTGAAGACTTTCTTTGTCAATATCGAGATTCATGTCTTTTGCCATTTTAAGTGCTTCTTCAATCATCTCTGGGTGCTCTGCGATTTGATCCATTATTTTTTTCATCGCTTCTGGATGATTTGCCAATTCGTCCATCATTTTTTTTGATATTTTACCGCCAAGTTTTTCCATTAAACCAGGTTCAGACTGGCCAGCCTCGGATTGAGAGTCGGATTGGGACTCTGTGCTTTCTCCATCTTTTGCAGTTCCATCCGGATTGCCCTCTGTTTCTGATCCAGTTCCTTTCTCTGAATTGCCATCTTCATTTTGTTTCGTGGCATTTTTATCGTCCGATTGTGGTGTGCCATTCTTTTGATCATTACCGTAAAGACTTCCTTCAGATTTAAGTTGATCAAACGTTTGTTGGGCGGAAGAATTATTCCCAAGGCCAGACTGTGAAGGGGTCGGATCAAATAGTGTCCATCCTCGGTCCTTTAAATATACTTCAGGCCATTGGTGTGCAAAAGTGGACAGGACAAATCCCATTTGTCCGTCATATCCAACGATTGTGCGGGATGGGATGGGTTCATGACCTTGAGCAAATAATCTGACCAATGAAACATAAATTTCTGCATAAAGAGTACAAACGCCATTAACGATTTTGGTGGGATCTTGATGCCGTATGATAACATCGACACCCGTTTCGGAATCTTCAATGGAGGTAAGGGCTATTTTTTGAAAAAAGTCTCTATATAAGTTCGAGTTTTTGGATTTTGCAGCTTCCTTAAGAGACGGTCTTTCATCGTGTTCCAGGTCATAATGGATCAGTTGAGAGACGATTGCTGTGAGTTTGGAAAACTTTGCAAAATCGGTCAGATCTTCTCTTTGGAATAGTTTTTCTAAATATGTTCTTAAGTTTTCTGGGACATCATTTTTGGTGAAACCCGCTGTCGAAAAATAAATGGGATTATGGAAGATGTCATTTTCATACTGAGTTGTTTCTGGCGACTCCAATCGCTCTGCCAAACCAAAAACCGTAAATGCCGTCATTTGATCAGTGACTTTTAGCTGAGTGGGATCGAAACTATAGTACTGTGTTTCGGGATTCCAT
>CAZDSE010000134.1:4761-5893 GCA_964507905.1 uncultured bacterium
TGTCGGATAAATTTGAGGATTTTCGAGAAATTCTTTAAACTGTCCTTGAGATGGAGACAATAAAATTGTTTTGGTTCCGGAGACCACCTGTTTCACGGTAATGAGGGAATCTGTTTTACCAAGCACTTTGGGATCGGGAGCCAGTGTAGAATCGACATTAAAGCCATAGGCTGTGGATTTGGGCAGTCCGCTGACTTTAAAAAGAACTTCCTCATAGGCGGGGGAGTACTCTGCGATGATTTCGGGATTTTCTTTTCCCCCTAAGGCACCTAAAAGCTTCTCCATCAGGCTTTTGGATTTATTTTCTTCGGCAGGCTGATCCAAGGCTTTCTTGTTTAATTCTTGTTTCAGTTCATTTTGGGTGGCTTCATTTTGTTTTTGTTCTTCTGTTTTTTGTTCTTCTGGTTTTGTTTCATCGGCCTTTTGCTCAGCTTCTTTTGCAGCCTCTTGTGAGGCTTCTTGCATTTCCTTTTGGACTTGATTAACAAATTCTGGATTCTTTTTAAGTTCGTTGGCCAGTTCTTGGACCGTGGAAGGATCCATTCCGTACTTTTGAGCCAGCGATTCGATTTGTTCTTGCGTGGCATTTGGATTTTGTTTGAGCTCGTCTGCAAGATTTTTTATGGTTTCTGGATTTTGTTTTAATTCATCCATGACCTTTTGAGTGAATTCGGGGTTGGCATCTAATTTTTCTGATATGGCTTGAACCAATTTTTCTTCTTGTTGTTTTTGCAGTTCTTCTTGAGCTTTTTCTTGGGCTTCGTCTTTCAGCAATTGCTCTTCATATCCGGGGTCATCTGGGAGAAGATGCTCTTCAATTTCAACTTCACTCAGAGATTCATCCTCGGGTGTCGCACCTTGGGGATTGGTTAAATCTTCAGGCATTGTTTCATCAGTCTTTTTAGAATCTTCTTCAGAATTGGCTTGCTTGGCAGGAAATAAAATCCAAAGTTTTAAAGGAAGATTGATAACGGTATCAACTTCAAACGCTTTTTCTAAAGAAATATTTTCGTTGAGTGTGGCAATATTCTCTTTAAAGACGTCAAATGCTTTATCGCTAAAATGACTGACAATATAAGACTGGACCGACTGTCCCCTGGGGATTGTCACTTGGACTTGAAAAATGTGGTTG
>CAZDSE010000135.1:0-4623 GCA_964507905.1 uncultured bacterium
TACTCGTGAGGGAAGATTTAATATGAAATTCAGTGGGATGAAAATTTTTTTTCTGGGATCCCATTTATAAAAGTGGCAAATATGTGAATTGCCCAATTTTAGTTGCCCACGCCCCCCCGTTACCCAACTTTCTTCAATAGTATTTACGATCAAATAGCCCAAAGAGCTTAGTGCTATTTTATCAACGAGTAGATTTTTTTGGTTTGGAATGTTCACATCAATACTCGGCAATGCATCAAAGTGAATCAAATTGTCATCATCCCCTTTATACATATGCCATAGATAAATCATTCCATTTTGAGAAGCTCCGGCAATGAGATAGCCATTATGATAATCATGCTCATCATCAAGCGGATATGGAACGAGAGACAATGAATTGATCGTAGATCCATCCGGTGGTTTGAGTAAATAGTAATAAGGGTCAACACCGGAAAATTCTGAGAGATTATTGGGATCAATTTTTATTTGCCGAGCAATAACGGCGCCGTCCACCGTTGAAAATACATAAAATCCGCTCCCAACAAAGCACTCCACGAGATCGATTATTTTACCCCGCGCAAGATCTTTCATGGTTGGTGCGGCTTCAGGGGACATGATGGTACGGTCAGGATATGCGACTGTAAATTCAATAAGACCGTTTGGATTCTTCTCATTCAAACCAATGCGGCTTATTCGAAATTTTATGTTTGAATTCGGTTGAAATGACAAGACATCAATCTCAGCTTTATTGAGGAATTTTAAACTATTTGGAAATGGAATTCCTTCAAGAGATGTCTTACTTAATAAAGAATATCCGCGTTTTCCACGGAGCTGATCCCTAAATTCTAGGATTTTTTCAAAAATTTCTTTTTCATCATGAATCAAAGTGAGCCCGTTCATGACGATCTCTTCATCATGAAATGCGAGGGCGGCAATATGGTATGGATTGTCTTGTTCGTTGTTGGAATTTTCTAGAATATTTCGAATGGGTGTTTTTCTAAGTTTTTGAAAATCAGGATTCTTCCAAATCGGTTTTATCTTTTCTAGAAATTTCAACTGGTTATTGATATTGGCGTTAGATCCCTCATCGCCATTCAAGTGATGAAGAAAGGAAGTCATTTCTTCTAGGACTTGGTCGTCAGTGACGTCCTGAGCCTGCAGCGCGAAGGATGCCAGCATGCAGACTATTAGAGAGAAAATAAAAAAGAGATTCTTTCTGTGTTTCATTTCTTCTCTCCTGAAATTTTATCTGGATCGATGAGCATTAGGAGATCCAAATCGAGCTCTGGCAATGTATGGCTGTAAACAAATACAATATTTTTGCTGGTGAGCGCAGCCATCCAGGTGCCAGTTGAATTGATGATGACTTTAATGATGTGGCCACGATTTTGGAGATCTGGCTTGTTACCAGTGCCATCCTCTAAGACATCGACTGTGATTTCCTGAATGAGCTGAATGGGATCTACATCCCAAAGAGCAATGGACGCATTTTTGATAATTACCAATTCTCCCGTGGGGCTAAAAAAGAAATCATCGGCCAGCATGGAAAGTGTGTCATCAATGACCACATCAGCATGGGCATGGATATCATCCAGATTTTGTAAGTGGATGTTTCGGGATATTTGTGGATCCTTAACGAAATCTTCCATTGTCCCCAAATATTGAAATGCAGCCAGGTGGTTATTGGGATGGATGTGGACGTTGCGGATGGGTTTATCAAGATGTGTGTCGAATATCGGGCCATAATCAGCTTGATCATCTGATGTCAAGCACAGGCGGCCAGAATCAAGGCCTATTATCAGTGCATGCTGACCTTTTCTGGAAAATGACAATGAGCCAGAACCCGTTAGCGTATTCCCACCCGAAGCGAGCGATTTATTTTTTAGATCATAGAGACAAAAACCTGACTGATGACGACTTGAGAGTGGCTCATTCACAATCCAGCCTGCATGGGCTTGATCCACTGTTACGTCAAATAGTGAACGAGCAATTTTCGGAGTTTTCATTGCAAGTTTATCTTCTTTTAAACTCCATATGCTGAATTCTCTCTCTGTTGTTATGGCAGAACCCTCTGCAAAAATATAATAGTCGGGAGTGAGATAGGAGGGGCCTGAAATCACTTTGGGGATATGCCAAATATAATCAGAGGTTTTAATTTTATCCATGTTCTCTTCAAGATCAATGACTTGGGAAACCCTTAACTCTCCCAAATCAGAACTCGCTATTTCTTCAGTTATGGTCAATAAATGGGACGGATTTTGATAATCAAATCCGATATCGGCCGTAGGGCCAATGTCGAAAGGATTAAATCCCTCCACCAAAGTAAAGAGCCCATCGCCCGCCAGTTTTTTTCTAAATTGAATGGCGTGATTCATAAGATCTTGAGTATAAGAATCTAAGCTATTTAATCGTTGGCTAAACTGCTCGCCATCGATGGTGTTATCGTCATGAAAAGCAATGGCCAAATGAAAATAAGGATTGTGTGTATGTTTTGTTAGAAGGGGTGTAATGTCCATCTGTCTTAGAGATCTGAATTCAGAAATCTTCCATAATTCAGTTACTTTTTTAAGAAGCGCAAGTTGTTGATTCATTTTGCTGTCACTATTTTTTTCACCATTGAGATGGGTGAGATATGTTTTCATTTCTTCTAGGACTTGGGCATCAGTGACATCCTGAGCCTGCAGCGAGAAAGATCCCAACACGCAGATCATAAAAGAGAAAAACAAAAAAAGATTTTTCATTTCTTTTCTCCTCCCTCTTCCGAAGTCCTATGCGGATTCACTTTGTCTGGGTCAATGAGGCTGATGATGGAGAGGTCGGGTTCTTGAGTGAGGGGACCCAACTGCCACAGATCCACCAATGCATTTTGATTGAATGCCAAGAGATGATGTTGACCTGGGATCCATGAATCGGTGAACAAAAGCTGTTGAATTTCATGTGTTGTCGCAGTGTCTGACAAAATCATTTTTTGAGTCTTTATATCCCAAAGATAAACATGACCACTGGAATCACTCGAGGCCAGAAGATTGCTTTGGGCGTTGAAGGTGATGTGTGTCAGGACGGTCAATCGTGAATCGTCTTTACCAAAAAAATATCTCTTTGGAATTTGAAATTCATGTGTGAACTCGTCTTTTTTTAGGTCATAAAGTTTTATGGTGATAAAATTCTTTGAGGTTTGATCTATATTTGTTCTTTTTAAAAAATTTTCTATATTTTGTTTCAATTCTTTGTCAAAATTTCGTATGTACTCTTTAATCTCATTTGTATTTTTCTCTAATTTTTGAATAAAGGTGCCGATATCAGAATTTTTTATTTTTAATTGGCGCATCAATTCGTCTATATCGATTTTATTTTTTTTATATTTAGACTTATTTTCGAGGTCTGGTTTTTTGATTGAGTCGATATGAAATGATTCCTCAATCGAATCGATGTCGTTCGCAAAAGCAAGATATTGCTCATTCGGACTGAATTTAATCATCTGATGATGGCGGAGATATGGAATTAGGTCATAGCTCCAAGTGGTACCTGCTTCGTTGGTAGCAGATATGTTCCCATGAATCCCATCTATGTTGACATAAGCAAAATCCAATTTGTTGTTAAAATCAAAGGAGTATTCAGACAGAAGCGGACCGTGATCAATAATGGATGTGACGACTTGTCTGGTGTCCAGATCCCATATTTGAATCCGGTCAGCGAGTCCGAAGCGGATTGCAAGGCGATCGGACTGTGGATTGAATTCCATCCCAGTAATATGAGCGTCAGAGGGACCAATGGAATCAAGATGTTTGCCCGAAATCAGATCATAAATATTAACTTGCCCACCATATCCAATTTCGCTCCTACAGACATAGGCCAATTTTGTATGGTCAGGTGAAAAATGAAAATGATAGGGGGCTTCACATGCAGCGCTAAAGCCGATGTATGGGGAAAAATAAGGATCGGACTCACGCGATTGGCGCACACTTGGCGCTGGGTCATCTGCTGTCGGGTCATATGCTGGCGGATCAAATGCTCCCAGTGGATGAATTCGGTCCAAAATTTTTATCTCGGATTGATCGACCATTGCCAAAATATTTCCATTTGGGCTCAAGCCTTTCTGATGGAACTTCAAGACATCCCAATTTGTGCTTTCTCCCAGAGGCTTCCATTCGGGCCAATTTTTTTTGATCAGCTCATGAAAAATGTTACTCGTGATGTGATTGGTTGATCCCATGGATCCATAATTTCTCAGTTCATCGCGAAACTGGACTATCTTCGAGTAACGGTCATCGTCTGGATCAATGAGGGTCAGAGTCTCTGAGTTAATATTCTCAATGGATTCTGTATGAAATGAAATGGCGATCAGAAAATACGGATTTTCTTTTTGATTGAGCAAAATGTCGTGAAGGGACATCGACTTTAATTTTCTAAACTCGGGCAATTTCCAAAGACCTTTTAATTTTTGAAGAAAAGTGAGTTGCATGTGAAATGTGTCTTCAGAAACTTCGACAGTATTGAGCGCATGCAGATAATCTGTCATTTCTGATAGAACTTGATCATCTGTAATCGTCTGAGATTCCTCGCTTTGCTCGGAATGACGATCTTTGACGTCATCCTGAGCTCTGAGTGCGAGGGATCCAAGTAGGCAGAATATTAGAGAAAGAA
>CAZDSE010000135.1:4633-5884 GCA_964507905.1 uncultured bacterium
TGTCTTTTTTTTATTCTTTCTCACTGGTAACCAAAATTGCACACTTTTATACCATCTCAGAGATGGTATAAAAGTAGGCAGATTTATACAGCTCATTTTTGCTCTCCTTCATGAATATAAAGCAAGGACCGTGCCAGGGGATATGTCAAATAATCATAATAATATCAAGTGCTTATATTTTTATATCTGTGTGATAGCGCCAATTTGCGGCACTGTGTCAGAAGATTATCAAATTTGGCCCTAAAAAATTAGGTTATAGCCTAATAATTGTATATAAATAATTAGGTTATAACCTAATTATTTCGGTGAAATTTTGTCGGGATCTGCGAGAAAAAGGGCGTCTAAATCGAGTTTGGGTATTTTGCGCAATACCTGGCCGTATCCTCCTTCAAATAAAATGGCGAGATAATCTCCTGATTGATTCAGAAGAATTTTGGCGATTTTGGATAGTTCCCAATCCATGAGATTAATGTCTTGGATCTTCTGATTGGATTCGACGTCCCATAATTCAAGATAATTTATGTCTCCGACCAGGAGTTCGCCTGTGGGAGTAAAAAGAAGATCATGAATTTTCTTTGGAAAAGTTGTTTCAATATCGGGTAACGGTTTCATCGATTTTAAATCAAAAAGGCGTGGCACCCCGGTATTATACGCATATGCAATGAGCGTGTGATTGGGGTGGAGCCCAACATGGCCAATTGCATCTTTTCCGATGTCCGGGTGAAGGGTCTTAGAGCGAGTATGGAAAGGTTGAGAGCCATCCGTAATCGAAAATTCATGAATGTTCAGATCTCCTCCCTTATTACCAGTAATGATGGCATTGCTATCCGGACTAAATTCAAATGCTGTAATCTCATCGCATGGCCCGCAATTGGAGATTTTATTTTTTAGAATGACTGTCTGGGCCGAGGAGTGACCGCCAGAGGGATTTTGAGAATTATACGCTATGACGATTTTATTGTGCTTTTGGAGTGCGTGGAATAACTTTATATGGAAAAAGACAGCAGCAGAGTTCAATAAGCCAATCCGGTCAAAATAAACTCTCCCCTCTAAACTTAAAATCTTCATTGAGAATGGAACAGCAAATGGGGGGAGAAAATGAGTAAAGAACCAAAGACAATTACGGAATTTCTTAGAGAACGAGGTCAAAAACCCAGAGATTTCGTTCGGATTATCAAAGCAAGAGCTGATAGAGCAGAGTATAATTATGACAATTGGGGAACTAATTACACCCAATACATAAGAGACATT
>CAZDSE010000136.1:0-2588 GCA_964507905.1 uncultured bacterium
ATGACGAAGATAAGAAGGAAAAACATCGTCAATCAACTTAATCTGATGAATATCGATACTGGTGGTAGAAGTCCCACTCGAACCCTGAGGTGCGGCATCTGATTTTGATATATTTTTTTGACTTCCTCCGGAAGCATAGACCTCATCATACACACTGGTCTTAATGGAATTCAAATCTTGATCACCTTCGATGTCTTTAATGAAATATCCGGTAATCTCTCCTTTGGAGTTTTTTCGAATGACAAATACTCTTTTTTTATTTTTTTGGGGGGAATCTAGAAAATCTGAATTTCCAAGTGCAACTGTGATCCAATACAGATTTTGGGGATCTTCTTGAAGCCCCGCCGAAATGTCTGCCGTGGACATGTCAATGATATTTGAAACGATATTGGAATTAAAGTTCGGCTTTTGAGGAACGGGGATCAGCGTGGTTGGAGGTGCATAGGGTTCGAATGTCGCTTGTCCCAGTTGTAAATTGGGAACCGAAAAAACTTGAGTTTCTGGCATCACTTCAAGCGTTGCCATTGTCGAAGGCGAGCCATTGCGCGCCGTGTTGATGGAAGTTCCCATTTCAAATGATGGCTTTCCCCAACTGATTTCTGGAGTTAGATTTGGAGTATATGGATTTATAGAATGGGGATCTGCTTTTGGAAAAATACTTCCCCCACTTAAAGGAGATCCACCCACCTGAGAAAATCCAGGCCCCTGGCTTCTCATTCTTTGTGTCCATAAATTCCCATTCGTCTTCATGCCTCTGGCCATTTTTGCGGAAGGCACTGAAATCAAGGCAGTTGTAATCACTTGATGCCCGAGTTCTTTTCCGGCATAGCCATAGGCTCCTCCGGTAGAAAGTCCCATGACGCCTTCTGGAATTCCTCCGATGCCTTGGATAAATGCTTGATAGATCCCATTTAGAATTCTCGTGGGAATAGAAAATACTTGGAGCGGATGATTTAATGGATCAACGATTAATCTTTTGGCCCCATAAATGGGAAGTTCTACCATTCCATCTGTCATTTCATAATAGTTTTGAGACAAATGACTGATATTTTCTGGAAGGGGCGTGTGATCAGAATCGATGAGTTTTTGGGCTTCTTCTCTTGTCAATTGTAACAAGGGATCTTGAGAGCCACCAATATCCATAATTAGCTCTCGCAATTGAGACTGTGTCCAATACTCAAGGTTTTTTCCCAATGCCAGCAGTGCTTCACTTTTAACTTCATCTTCATGCAAATTGCCTTTTCCAAAGGCAATTTGCATGAACAAATCAAAAGCCCTTCTGTCTTTTAAAACATCTAAAGTCCGAATGGCATATATTCGTTCATAAGATAACTCCGCTGGAGTCATGTAACCGCCGGTCCAATAGGGCACTGATGTGATGGATGGATTTTCAACTGAACCCACACCTGCGCTTAAAATCGCTGCTTTTTGGCGAAAGAGTTTGTTTCTCCTGGCCATTTGAAATTCATTCAAACCCGCTCTCGTTAATCCTTCTTGAAACAGTCGATCACAATTTAGGCGCCAGTCTTTATATAAAGGGGTATTGCCAAATAAAATCCTAAGTCTCTCATGTTCTTTTTCTATCTCATCAAATCTCATTCCAAAATCATGTGAAATTTTTTCCTTCGTCTCCCACCCAATGCCTTGATTGCTCTCATACACAAGCTCCACCACTTCAATCGCCTGCTCCAATATGAGAAAACGAATGAATTCTGAATTAAGCTCTGAGAGTAAATTCTCTTGCTCATTTATTTGAATTTCTTGGGCGAAAGAAGAAACGGAAATGAAACATAAGAGTAAAAGAGATATAAACCATGAGATCTTGCACACTTTTATACCATCTCTGAGATGGTATAAAGTCAGGCAGATTTTGTTTTTTATTCGATAGTTCACTTTTTATCTCCATCGCTATCAGGATCCGCCATATAAATGAGGCCCAAATCTGGTGGATTGTTAGAGCCATTTCGGTCCACCCGCCAAAGAACGACCAAGCCAGAACGATCAGCCGAGGCCAATAATTTGGAATCTGTACTCATCGTTAAGGAATCGATTCTGTGATGCCAGCCTTTTTCACCCGAAGGATGATGATGACCAACAGAAAATTCATTAAAGAGAATGGTATCGTAGCCTTTGATTTCTCCAGACCTATATCCGACTAAAAAATACTTTCCATCCGTGCTAAAGATAGCCTTTTCAGCATCATTTTCCCCCGACCTCCGTGGAAGACTCTTTATCAGAAGCCCCGCCTTTACATCCCAAAATTCTACAGTACCCCGTATCGCTGAGACAGAAATTAAAAAATTTCCGTCTGGACTAAAAGCCAACGATACAATCTGATCATAAAGTCCTGGGTTTGCCACCGACTTTAATGTTTTGACAAATCTATTGTGCGCCACATCCCAAATATCGATGTCGCCAACCGGAACTGAACCATCATTACCATAGACAGCTGCAGCCAATGTAGAACCATCAGAGCTAAAGACCAGAGGACGAAATTGAGTGCGAGTCACTTTCCGTCTTTCATCCATCAAAATAGACCCATGACCGAAGCTACCGAATTTGTCTATCCTGATTATTCCATCTCGCTC
>CAZDSE010000136.1:2598-5812 GCA_964507905.1 uncultured bacterium
TTTGCTATATGCGATCCGTTCTGTTGCCGGATGGACAATCATCCCATCGGTTGAATCAGGAAACCAATCTGTAGAAAGATATCGACTGTACGTTTCCGCAGATGCTCGGCCAATATCCGACCACATTAAATAATATCCCCATCTTAAGCCTTCCGACACTTGATGAGAATAATGATGGGTCATGATAGACTTGCCATCTTTGCTAAAATATACGTTCAAATAGGGCCCACCTATTTCTAAATCTTTTGAAAAATTAATATTGTAAAAATTGTATGGAAAATTTGTATTCCATACGACCACTTTCTGTTTATAAAGAATCGCCAATGACCGCGCATCCGGACTAAATGCAGTGGATATATTGTCTTGAATAATGCTGACATGCCGATATGCCTGAAATTCATTTAGAGGTTCAAACATAGGGCTTCCCCAACGTCTAAGTTCATTCCGAAATTGGGCTGCCCGATTCAACAGTTTCAACACTTGATCTTTTTTATTTTCTAAAATCTTAAACTGATCAATATGTTCTAATGCCTCCTCCACATTTTTTTCACTGAATGCCACCGCACTTATAAAAAGATCATGGCCAATGTTTTGCTCGATGATGTCTTTTAGGGGTTTGTGTCTTAGCTCTTGAAATCTTTCTTTTACCCACAGGTTTCGGACTTTTTGCATAAACGCGAGTTGTTTGGATAATTTTTCTTCTGAGACTTCACCGCCATTTAGAGCATGGAGATATTGTGTCATAGACGCCGTTACAGCATCATCTGGTAGTTCTTGGGCGAGAGAAGATACAGATGCGAGGCACAAGATAATGGAAGCAATAAACCATGAGATCTTCATACTTATTTTTAAAGCAAAATTGATGCCAAAACTGAGACAAAAAATAAATTATATGCCATTGAAATCATTGGATTTTTATCCCACATTCTGAATGAAAAATCCCAGACCCCAAGAGACTCCCAAAATTGGGCACTCTGAGTGACAAAATGCGCTCTCACAATTTGACAATCACCCGGTTACGTGTACAATTGTAATTAAACGTAAACACATGGGTGAAATGGTTAAAATTGTAGTGGCAGATAGCAGTGCATTGATTTTGTTAACAAAAATTGGACTCATACAAAGGATTATTCATATGACCGATATGGTTATACCCAAATCTGTAGAATCTGAAACCGCTAACGCATCTCTGCACGTTCAATTTCCAGACGCAAAAACAATTGCTGGGTTAATTCAAGATGGGAAGATTAAAGTTCTTCCTGTGACAAAACACAAAAAATTACCAGTAACTCTGGGTCGGGGGGAAACGGATGCCATTCTTCTTTTTCAAGAAATAAACGCGGATCTTTTATTGTGCGATGACGGAAAGGCACTTCGCGCATGCAAATATTTGAATATTCCATTTCTAATTTCTCCCCGTTTGGTCGTGGAATTGTATAAAAGAAGCGCATTACAACTCAACATCGCAATAGAATCGTTGGAACAGTTGCAGGAACTCGGTCGTTATTCACCGGACATCATTGGAAGAGCATTTTTGGATTTAAAGGAGGCATCTTAATGTTAAAACCCATGACAATACGAATTTCAGAAAAGACGATAAAACAAATTGCACAATTTATAAAACAAATGCATTTGGATAGGGGAAATTACTTGCGCTCTATTATCGAAAAAGGATTTGCTTTAGATAAACAAGAAAAGATTATCAATCGATATAAAAAACAAGAGCTGTCCATAGAAGAGGCCTGCGATCTTCTGAATATTTCTCAATGGAATTTTTTTGATCTATTAAAGGAAAAACAAAAGACACTGAATGTAGATTTTGATTCCTGGAAAAAATCTTCTGGGTTGTAAGTCGCGCATTCAAAAATAAAGGCACTTTATGTGATAAATATCACATATTATGGCCATATAATGCGATAATTGCCACTTTGGCTTTTAATAAAAACTTCGTCGGGCTGCTTCCGGACCAAAGTCCCTTCGCTCGCCCTCCGTATGTCAGACGCCAAGGATTCAAGAGTAAAAATGCCAAGTGTTATTTTGTCCTCACCAAACGGAAACCGATATCGTTGGGGCGGTCATCGGAGTCCTGGATGCTGCGATTGGCAGAACGCAAGAACAACGCGTGGTCGTCGTACCAACTACCCCCGCGGATAACGCGGTCAGAGCCCGAATTTGGTCCCGAAGGATCTGGGTCATCGTTACCTCTATATTGACCATACCGATCTTGAACCCATTCATAGACATTTCCATGCATATCGTAAAGACCCCAAGAATTTGCGTTCGGTGCTTCTCTTGACGGGGCTGAGGCACACTCGTGCGTTCGAGCTTTTGAGTTCTCAGAAAACCAACCATAATCTTTTAGAATGAAATCATTATCTCCAAATGAATACGCAGTGGTGGTTCCGGCTTTGGCCGCATATTCCCACTCTGCTTCTGTCGGAAGTCTAAAACATCCAGATGTCATTAAAACCTTTTTAAACCCTTCAGATGTCCCACCTTCTCCACAATCCAATCCGAGAAGTCTATTTAGTTTATTGATAAAGTCTTGCACGTCATCCCAAGAAACTCGTTCTACCGGATGTTTGGGGCATAAAGATATGGGTTCTCCACGTTTATTGAGTTTTTCGATCCATGTCTCTCTACAATATTTACTCTCCTTAAAAAATGTCGGATTTTCCCCCGTGACATGAAACCACATCTGTTGAGTTACTTCAGTTTTCATCATCCAAAAGTCTCTGGTGAGCGTCACACGGTGTTGGATTTCACTACTGTTCCTATCTTTTTCATTCGGTGGAGATCCCATCATAAATGTTCCAGATTTAATCCGGTGAAACTTTGTGAAAAGTTCAAAAAACTGCAGATCACCCTTGGATTGAGGCTCAAGATCAGCCATATAAATGAGGCCCAAATTGGGCTTTTCGATTGAAGCCCACGAAAGTTCCATTACGTCCGGCGCGTCTTGTGTTGGGAATAACTGAGTTATTAAGTGTCCATTTTCAGAATAATCAAAATGAAATCTAAACGATTTGCTTTATAATGAAACCATGCTCTCACTTTTAGGCAACTCGACAATTGTCAAAGTCAGGAATATCCTTATAATTGGTTTTTCGTGTAAACAGGTAATGTAAGTATGCTTGTCCTTTGCGGAAATGGAAAGGTTCGTCAGTACTCACGGTGTAGTCGCTTAACGTGGCTAAAAAAAATAAAAAAAATA
>CAZDSE010000137.1:0-1543 GCA_964507905.1 uncultured bacterium
CACGTTTCGATATGGAATTGGAGTAGCGCCAGATGCGATAGCCGGGGTATGGACTCATGGAGCCAATGGATTATCTGGAGAGGCCTTGGGAGGACAACTCTTTGCCACCGGAATGGCAGCGTTTGCAGTGAGGGGAGTTGTAAAAAGTGGAGGGATCAGATGGGCCAATAAACCCAATGCCACAAATGAAACTCTCCCTCCGGGACAAGACTTTGGAATTTACGATGGTGGCGTAAACACATATGATCCTGTTACAGGGATCAGAGGCTTTGAAGCGTGGAACATGAATCCAGGACTTTTTGGAGATTCATTTAATAGGACTTGGAATCCAAATTCACCCAATCCATCAAATGTCGCTCTTCTTCCCAGAACTATTCAACGAGGAACGCAAAACGCCACTCTTTTACAAACACAGCCAGAAGTGGCACTTCAAAACCCATCCTTCGGAAATATAACTCTTCTAGAGCAAGCTCCATATCCCACAAATATTGGGACAAAAGAGTTTGTTACAGCTCCACCCCAGAAACACACCATTGTTACTCACAGAGATCGCAATGGAAAAGCATTTATGATTGAAGTTCTAAGTGAGGAATCTTCTGCGAAAGATGGAAATCAAAGTGCCTTTTCAAGCATAGAACATGGCTGGGATGAAATCGGTAATGAAGATCAAATCCATCCAGAAAAAGATGGAGATGATGAAGAAGCCTTGGCCAATGGCAATGTCTCTCAAGGACAAGGATCGGACATTCGACGGGGAATGGCGCTGTTGTATTATGTGAAAATTCTAGAGGCAGCCCAGGCTCAAGATAAAGAAAGAAAACTTTTGGCCTTAAATCTCATGGTCGATATCCATAAGATGGATGCCGTTTCTCACTTACTCAAAATGATTTCTGATGACAAACATTTGGAAATTCGAAGAGAAATTACAACGGCCCTTGCCAAGTTGACTCATCATGAAGAGATTACAAATCCTGTGGAATTGGCTAAAGTTGTCTCTCTAGAATATCACTCTCAACAAGAAGTGTATCAGGATCGAATTATGGGCGGACGGGATCATGAACGTGCGCTCAGGAAAGCCAAAACTGTTCAAGATCGATTTTCGGCGATAATCGCATTGCTTCGTGACAAACCTGTGTCTTTAGAAGGGGATCCTATAAAAGTTTCAAATTTCAAACCTGACGAATTAGAGAAAGCCATTCAGAATGGATTCTTAAATGATGTGATCTCGACCTTAAATGAAAGCAATCCACCTAAAATTAGAGCCTATGCCCTACGGATGTTAAAAAGAATTGGCGCTCATGCGAAGCCAGCGGTTGATGCTTTGGCAGCGATCGTCGATAACGCGACTCAAGACGATTTTTGGTTGGCCAGGGAATGTGGCTTGGCGTTAAGAGTCATTGCGCCTGATTGGAGACCTAAGCGTCCTGAGGGACTAAGTACAGTAGAAAATTGGACATTAGAAAGGATCAGCAAGGCCTTTGACTCCTTAGAAACATCTTCACAGTCTGACGATCGATTTAATGATGTTCAGCGGGCACTTACT
>CAZDSE010000137.1:1553-5796 GCA_964507905.1 uncultured bacterium
AGATTTCACCTGCTGTGGCTCAATACGCCATCCGTCGTATTCTATGTTTGGAGTATCATCCCAAAATTCTAGAATTCATTCAGGTGACCTGTAATAATGATTTTGATCTTCAGGAAGTTGGGATATTTGCCTTAGAAGCCATTAAAGAGACTGAACAGGAACGGACATTTCGGTTGCATGCAGATCGAAGCAACGATCCTACACTTCTATTGGAGAAATTCTATGAGGGCTATGCAAATAGATTATTGGAGCTTCTCAGATCTTCAAAGAATTCTAATAATAAGATTAAGATCATCCATCGGTTTGGTTTGGTTGTTTCTCATACGATCTCTATTTCGGGGGATCTAAAGCTTGCTTTCTTTGTAGAAGCATTTGTGGACGGAGACCCTCAGGTTCGAAATAAAGCGATTGAAGTCATGAATCAAGACGAGCAGCGACTCGCTATGGATTATGAGATCGTCAGAGGATTTGATGTCTATTTTAACCAGACCGAGTTTTTGGGTATTTTGTACAGAATGTTTGTGGTGCTTCAAGATGCTCATAAAAACGAATTGTTATGTACCCGCATTTTAGATTCTAAAGTTCGACCACCCCTTAGAAAATTATATGTCAGTGTTTTGGGCGATACCGGGTCCTATCGAGAGGTGGGAACATTGCGAGTGCTTCTGATGGAAGAACAGGGCAATAAGCCACTCATCAAAGAAGCCACAGATGCGCTCAAAAAAATTCATAAACGAATACAGTCTGATCCCAAAGCACAAGAATTAGGAATTGTAACACAAGCAGAAAGAACGTTGGATGCCTTTGGGTATCGGGGATTTTTAAGTCGTCTAAAAGGGCAGCTTAAAACTGCACCAAACGTCATTCCAGAAATTAAACTTCCGTATCCAGAGCGGCAGTTTGTACAACTCCTGAATTCCATGCGGTTTCGTGACGGTGGAAAACAATGGGAGTTAATTCATATCGCCATTTATCAGCCCGAACGGTTGCAGGCGGTTGGATATTCGCCAGAGTTTAATGAAATTCGGATTAATACGATCGCTTGGTTGCAAGAAACGGATATGTGGGCATTTGAAGAGGAATATCCTCCAGAAGTTAAATATTTTGTGATGCGTCTACTCGATCAACCTGAAAATGGAGCCGACATGCATTCCATGGAAAGTGGGGAGGGTGGAGCTGCACAATCCATATCTTTGACTCAGGCCCTGACGGACTTGAAAGACTCGAAAAACTTACTGTCTAAAGTAGAAGCATTACGGAGAGTTGAGGCCATAACCCCAGAAGAAATTCCAAAACTTCTCCATGCACTTCCTTCATTTTCTTTGGGGAGTGCTCGAATGGTGATTGGTTCATTTTCACATGTGATTAAAACTCACGGAGTGGAGGCCATTGCTCCGGTAATCTTGGGTGAAATGCGAAACATGGAGCATCGCGATCGGCATTTGACAGCGCTGCTTTTAGTTTCTGCCGATGAAAAAGAAAAAAGAGAGATTGTCCCAATTGTGCTCCAATCTATTCGTGATCAAATCGAAGTCTTATGCAAATTGGCACCAAATGGAGAAGACGCAGCCACAGTGAGAGAAAAACTTGGAGATTTTCAGTGGTTTGATCAAAGTAACCAGACTGAAAAGGAGGAGGAAACCGATTTTACAGAAGATCTCCCTCATTACGAAGGGGACAAGATACATCTAGAAAATAGTGCAATACAGGAATTTGACTTACTCGGAGCATATATCTACACCGCTGCTATTTTTGGAGAAGCAGCCCAGCCGTTTCTGATGTTAATGCAGATTCCATCTGATTATACAAATGAAAGCATGCAAAAAATTTCAAAGCAAATTTCAGATGAAATTGACAGACGCAATAGACAAACGTCACAGGGCACAGAACTTCAAGTCCCCGACCTGTCACCCAAAAATATCATTCAAGAGGTGGTGGGGTTGAGACCCTATCGAGAAGGTTCCATTCGAATCGAAAAAGAAAAAATTGGGGATAAGATGATCATCCATAATTATGGGCATGGCGGGGCAGGGTTGACGCTTTCGTGGGGGAGTGTGGAAGAGGCGATGAGGATGTTTGATGAAGAGTTTCCTCCGACGCAAGAACCTGTTGCCGTATTGGGAGGGGGAGTCATTGGATTAACCACCGCCTATCAGTTGCTCCGATTGGGATATTCTGTGCATTTGTATGCCAAAGACTTACCACCGAATACAACTTCCGATATCGCCGGGGGACTTTTTGCACCTGTATCCGTGGCCCAAGGAGAAACAAAAGAAGAAAAAGAAATGTTTCGGCGAATGATTATGAGGTCGGCATTTGCATTCGATAGGTTAGGATGGGATTCGGTTCGGCGAAGCATCGTCTACAGTCCGGAAGATGAAGGGTTGGCAGAAATTCGAGAGGGGATAGAGCCGCTTCATGTGAGTGTGCTGATTCCGGCGGAGGTGGTTCACTTGCATTCACCCTTTGCGAACGCTACCAATTCGGCCGATTTAGGTCGGGTGGCTGAGAATCAAACATTTCTCATTGATACGCCACGCTATATGCAGCAGCTTTTAGAAGAAGTTCACAAAGAGGCGGCAGGTCGTCTGACGATTACACCGATGACGTTTGAAACGCAGGCTCAAGTTTTGGCACTCCCTCACCATATGATCATGAATTGCTTGGGATTGGCAGCTGGAAAAGTGTTCAACGATCCCAAAATGCATCCGGTCCGAGGGCAACTGATTCAAATCAAACAGACCAATCCTCCGATTGATTACATGATCTATGGAAAGAATATGTATATGTTCCCTTGGCAGGATCGAATTATTCTCGGGGGAACGTTCGACATGGACCAAACCGATCTCACTCCCAATCCCCAAACCCGTCAAAGAATTTTAAGAGATATTGGAAAGTTTTTTGGAATTGATCAGGGAGAGTCAATGGATCAGAGTCAAGATAATGACCGTCCAGGCAGTGTGGGCGAGTACGACTAACCCACCACCACCCGATTGCGTCCTTTTTTCTTGGCTTGATATAAAGCCTGGTCTGATTTTTTGACGAGGGATTTGGGTTGGATGGATTTTCCGTTGGTGAGACCAGACACACCCAGACTAATCGTGATTCCTCTTCTTTTATTTTTGATTTTAAATGGAGAGGCTTTTTTGGCGATGGATTTTCGGATGCGTTCGGCCATCTCTTTGGCTTGATCTTGAGAAGTCTCTGGGAGAATAATCGCAAATTCTTCGCCTCCATAACGAATCAGCGTGTCAGTGGTGCGGATGTTCGTCTGAAGGGTTTTCGCCACGACTTGTAATACTTTATCTCCCGCGGCATGACCGTGTTCGTCATTATAGAGTTTAAAATAGTCAATATCGAGAAGGATCAGAGACAAATCGTGTTTGTATCTGATGGCCCGGTCGATTTCGTCCTTTAATTTCTTCCAAAAGAATCTTTGATTATAGGCGTGGGTGAGTTCGTCTGTGATGGCGAGTTCCCCCAATTGTTTATTGGCGTCATTTAATTCTTGGGTTCGCTTTAGAACGGTGGTTTCCAAACCTTCGTTGACTGTTTTTAATTCGTTGATGAGTTTTTTATTGTCTGTCATGGCTTCGTAATGTTCGAGAGCTCGCTGAATGATGAGTTGGAGTTCGTGATTATTCCAGGGCTTAGTAACATATCTATAGAGGCCAACTGTGTTTATGGCTTCAATCAAATCCTCCACATCGGTATAGCCTGTTAAAATAATCCGAATAACATCGGGATGACTTTCTTTTAAAACTTTAAAAAATTCGATCCCAGTCATTTCAGGCATGCGTTGATCGCAGATGATGAGTGAAATCTTTTCTTTTTTTACAATCTCCAGTCCCTCTTTGCCACTGGGTGCTGTAAATACAGTCACCATTGAAGCGAGTGTCCGTTCCAGTGCTTTAAAGACTTCCACTTCATCATCAATGATTAGGATAGAATGCGTTGATGGTTTCATGAAAATAGGGTAGCGTTATCAATATGAGGGTGTCAACAATTGTTGCTCTATTTCTTTTTCCTGTGATGATTCAAGCATCGGATTATACAAACTGGATCAGTGAAGCAATGAAAGATATTGATTATGGAACAGAAAAAGAAATAGAGCGATCGCTCAAGAAAAAACCAATTTTGGCTCTGCAAGACTTTTTAAAAAAAGATATTGAGTCTTCGGAACCAACTATACGCGTGGAAGCATCGCAAGATTATATTTATACTGAGAAAATTGATCGTTTTT
>CAZDSE010000138.1:0-2394 GCA_964507905.1 uncultured bacterium
ACATAGTCAGATATATATTGAGAATTCCCATAGGCTGAAAAAATTTGCTGATCGATATCTGAGTCCCAATAGAGATCTATAATACCCAAATCAACTGGATGAGAAACAGGAAATCGAAAGCGATGCAAATGTTGTCCGTTCGAAAAAATCCGTTCTGAGATTCGAACCTTATTCAAATTTTCCGGCGTACGAAATGTTTCCCCAATATCTAAAGAATCGGGTCGCTTGGGTTTTTCTTGGATCGGCTTACCTCCAGGAATAAATACCGATATATGGGCATCTTTCGCATTTACATATCGACTATTCTTGGCTTTATCCCAGAATTGAAGAGATTCTAATTCATATTCTCCTTCCAGAAGTGGATTTGTTGCATTCCTATCTTCCTCTGCTTGTAAATCTTTGTACTTGGGATTCAACCAATATCGCTTCTCAAACACAGTGGGATCATCCGATTGATTTTCACTTGGAAGCCATTGCAATCGAAACCCTTGATCGCCTCCCGCACCGGATATCTGCTTCCCTCGAAAATCAACCACAATACAAGACAAACCCGTTTGATCTTCGACGATATTGGTTAGGCGAAACTTTAATGCAAAATCATCCGGATTACTGCTCTCAACCAATATTTTAAACACATCAGACAGAGGCCCTCCCAAATCCGGGGCTGTCAAATCTTCACAGTCAGATTCCAAATATACCTGAGCTCTGGGATGGGCAGTTGTAAAGTAATCGGTTGTGGGAAATAACAAATCTTTTAAGAATTTCCATTTGTCGGGTGTCACTGTCATAAGCCTTTCATTGTCCGAAACAAATGCACTAAAGTGTTCTGCAAAATCTTCATTTGGATTTTCCTGTCCAGAATATGCCGATATAAAGTTTGATTTTCCCGGACTAGCCACCCATCCTGATTCTGTTTCTTTCCAACTTAAGTCGGCGTATTTTTTTCGATTTTCATCAGATAAATTTTTCCAAAGTGCATGTCCCATTTCATGAAGTAAAGCATTCTCGACTTGATGGTGAGAAAAACCAAACAGTTCTCGAAAGACCTGTATTTCTGCCGTATCAGACGCATAAAGTGCTGCAGCGTGTCGCTCCCCACGTTCATATTTCGCGCCCGCGGGCATTTTTCGAATTTGTTTTAAATGTAGATTTTGAACAACGGATTTTGGCAAATCCACCAATTGTTTAAGAATGGTCAGTGATTCATCTTGTGTAAAGTCTACGAGATTAAACCCATATTGTTGAGACACAATTTGAGCAATATCTTCTTTGGACAGCACAGCCCGTCCCAGTTGTTCAAAAAATGTGTTGTGAAATGAAATGGTTACCGTTTGGGAGGGGGTCTCTCCAGACTCTTGCTGCCCACGATATCGATTCACGGCTTCTCTAAATCGCTCGGTCATCACATTTGTCATTGCATCATCTGTAAAACTTAACACCTTTTCATTCTTGTCGGACCGAGACGCTTTTACTAATTTTGGGCCTTTTTCAGCTGTTCTTCGAATCCATATGGGTTCATCTGAATTTGGATTTGTCACTTTAAAAAATGCATAAAGATAAAATAAGAAGCCTTTATCCAAGGGGAGAGAGTCATCTGTCACGCGGACATTAAATTCTTTTTCAAGAAGTCCAAGAAGAAGGGATTCGTCCAATTGATCGTAGGTTAAGCATCCCAATGGCCCAACCCAATCATCAGAATTTTCTGTCTGACCCACCAAGTCCTCAAATGACTTGGGATCATGTGTTTCTTGGGCATAATTTAAAAAAATGGAAAAAAAGAAAAAATAACCAATGAAACCTAGATATTTTATTCTCACATCACTCTTATCGGCAGTCAGCAAAAAACGCTTGAATGGAAAATGAACCTAATTCACTGGCAAAAACGTCTGTTCTGCACAATAAATTTTTTCTGAAAATTGTGAAATGTTGGCCCGCTCTCGCTCCCGCTTGGCCTCATCTTTTAAAATCTCAAGCACTTTTTCCTTATCTTCCCCTTGTTCTTCTAATTTTCTAAATAACTTGCCACCTTCTGTAAGCCCCGCTTCCATACTTGCGATCATCAGTATGCAGTGATATTTTTTAAGCTTTTCGGGCAATATTTTATCGCTGTCCGCCACTTTTCTCATTTTTTTATTGGCCTTGGCGTTCA
Source organism: uncultured bacterium (assembly GCA_964507905.1). Classification (GTDB taxonomy): domain Bacteria; phylum Bdellovibrionota; class JACOXK01; order 2-02-FULL-40-11; family 2-02-FULL-40-11; genus CAZDSE01. The sequence goes on from CAZDSE010000138.1 coordinate 2,150, forward strand.
CCACATCGGTTAGAATATCTCCCAATTGCGCATAGGTCACATGATAGTATGAACAGAGTGATATCAATACTGTGATCATCATTAAAACCATTATTTTTTTCATAGAATCCCTCCTCACATCAAATGTATCGGCAGGAGTACAAAAATCCTTGAGTAATTCACAAAGTTTCTTGACTTTGTCCTAAAAAATCAGTTTGATCACACAAATGAAACATTATTTTTTAATATGTGTGTTTGTTTTTGGA
>CAZDSE010000138.1:2413-5794 GCA_964507905.1 uncultured bacterium
GCAGATGCCCCTGTATTTAACAATATTACAAGATCTGATTTAGATACGATTGTCGGAGAGTTTACAGCGAATAGTTTTCACACAACCATTTCTCCCTTAACCGGCACAAAAAAGGCACTTTTGGGTTTTGCTGGAGTTGAGGCAGGGATGGTGGCTGGAGCCACCCACGTTCCTGGAATTTCAAAAGCGTCAACACAAGACATAGATTATCTTTATTATGCCAATATATATTCTCTACTGAATCTTCCATTTGGAATTACACCCGAATTCAGTTTTTTACCCCCCTTAGAAATTGGAAATGTTGAACTGAATTACTTTGGCGGAGCTTTACGGTGGAATGTGACAGATGTATTTCTAAAGTTTTTACCGTTTAACTTTGGAACACGATTCCATTTTGCAAATGCGAAACTAAAATATACTCAGCCCATTAATAATGTAAATGTGAAGGTCACATTTGATGATACGATTTGGGGAGGAAGTTTGGCTTTGAGTAAAAAAATACTCATCTTGGAACCGTATGTTGGGGCGGGATTTATCAGTGGAGACGGGGATTTGGCCATTTCAGGAACGGGGACATTTTTTAATAGTGAAGTCACATCCGGCCAATCTGCCACCAGTACTGAAACAAGCACTCATCTCTACACAGGACTTCAATTGACGACATTGTTTTTGGGAATCGGAGCCGAATATTCCAGATCTTTTGGCGCTGATCGATTTACAGCAAAACTATCTTTCCGTTTTTAATCCAAAAGGTACCAGGTACCATGATGAAAATATAGGCACTTATAATCCCACATCTAGTGGCCATTGTGCGGTTCATCACAATATGTATATTATTGGCATCTTCGATAATTTTTTTCCATCAAACTCTTGTAATCCAAAAAACAAAGGCGCTACAATCTCAATACTTAACGCAGTTTAACATGAAAGGAATTCGATTATGCCAACACAAGCCAAAAAAATACAGACACTGGAAGTAAATCTAAACACCAAGCCAGGAGAGCTAAGTCGAGTCTACACCACGCTGAAAGAATACAACGTGGATGTGATCGCGAGCTGGGGATTTGAGATGGGGCCCAATCAAGCCAAAGCCGTCATTTACCCGACGGATATTAATAAAGCAAAAACCGCATTGGCCAAACTCAATCTCACTATAAAACCCGCACAAGCGTGCTATGTCACGGGAGACAATAAGCCAGGTGCGTATGCAGAAATCCTGGATAAAGTTGCAAAAGCGGGAGTCAATCTCCATGCCACAGATGCATTCGGCATTGGCAATAAATTTGCAACCGTATTGTTCACCGAAGAAAAAGATTATCCAGCCTTGTTTAAAGCTTTGGGCTGCTAAGGAATTCTTTTTGAATGGTGACTGACACCTTTGGTGCCAGTCACCATTCACTGATCACCGATAAAACGGAAATTGAGCGCAGAGGTCTTTGACCTCTGCCTTGATTTTCGTAAGAATAACTTCATCGGATTTCGATTTTAGAGCCAGATCAATAAAGTCCGCTATTTTTTTCATCTCGGGTTCTTTCATCCCACGCGTGGTACACGCCGGAGTTCCAATACGAATGCCGCTGGCCACTGCCGGGGGACGCTGTTCAAAAGGAATTGTATTCTTGTTCACCGTAATGCCCGCTTTGTCCAACATGGCTTCGGCATCTTTTCCAGTGAGTTCTGTTTTTGAAAGGTCCAGCATAAACAAATGATTGTCTGTCCCACCCGATATAACGGAATATCCTTTTTCTTGAAGAGTCCCACAAAGCATCTTTGCATTCTTAATAATTTGTTTTTGATATTCTTTAAATGATGGTTGAAGCGCTTCTTTAAATGCCACGGCCTTTGCCGCAATCACATGCATAAGAGGACCCCCCTGAATGCCAGGGAAGATTCTGGAATTAATCGGCTTTTCAAATTCTTTGGTGCAAATAATTAAGCCTCCTCGTGGACCGCGCAGGGTTTTGTGAGTCGTAGATGTCACAAAATCTGAAACAGGAATGGGACTCGGATGAAGCCCGGCGGCAATAAGTCCTGCAATATGGGCCATGTCCACAAATAGTTTGGCTCCCACTTCCTTTGCAATGTCTGCGAAAAGTTTAAAATCAATAATTCTGGAATAGGCAGAAGCCCCGGCCACAATCAACTTGGGTTTATGTTCTCTGGCCAAGTCTCGCACTTGGTCATAGTCAATAAGATGGGTATCCGGACGAACGCCATAATGAAAGACCTTAAAAAAGAGTCCTGAAAAATTAAGCTTCATTCCATGCGTCAAATGTCCCCCATGGCTTAAATCCATTCCCAAGATGGTATCGCCAGGTTGGAGCAGCGCCATATAAACAGCCATATTCGCCTGAGACCCCGAATGCGGCTGAACATTCACTGCGTCCCCACCGAATAGTTTCAGCGCTCGCTCTCGGGCCAACGTTTCTGCCACATCCACATTTTCGCAACCTCCGTAATATCGTTTCCCCGGATATCCTTCGGCATATTTATTGGTGAGGACAGACCCTTGTGCCTCAAGCACCGCCTGCGACACATAATTTTCTGATGCGATGAGCTCAAGTTTATATTCTTGCCTGTCGATCTCATGCTCGATGACTGCATATAATTCCGGATCTACAGTTTTTAAGTTGTCCATATGTCCTTTCATTATGTTTAGAGAGTCCCATATGTCCTTTGAGACACGCTGGCGCTATCGTCTCTACAGGACATATGGGACTCTCTTAATAAAATAGAATTACTTTTGCTCCTTCAAAAAATTCTTGTCTTCCAATTCCTTAATTTTTTGCAGCCTTAACTTATGCCTTCCTCCCTCAAAATCTGTATTTAACCAAGTACTCACAATCTCAGATGCCACGGCTTCACTCGTAACGTCTCCCGACAAGCACAACACATTGGAGTCATTGTGAAGCCTGGTCAGCTCTGCCATTTTTTTATCCGATACCAATGCAGCCCTAATGCCTTTAAATTTATTGGCCACAATGGACATTCCAATTCCACTGCCACAAATCAGAATCCCTCTCTCACATTCTCCACTTTGTACTTTTTGAGCCACCGGACAGGCATACTCTGGATAATCCACTCGTTCTTTAGAGTGCGTTCCCATGTCCACAAAAGTAATATCTTTCATTTTTTTTATGATGAAGTGTTTAAGGTCCACTCCTCTGTGATCACAACCGATAGCGATTCTCATGAGTGTTTTTTGAAGATCAATACTGCGTTTGTTCCACCAAATCCAAATGAATTCGACATGGCAACCGTGATATTTTTTTCTCTCGCTGTATTTGCCGTATAGTCAAGATCGCAAAGTGGATCTGGGTTGTCAAGATTAATGGTCGGCGGAATTATACCATGCTGCAATGCCAGTAAGGAAAAAATCGC
>CAZDSE010000139.1:0-2593 GCA_964507905.1 uncultured bacterium
AAAATAACCATGAATATAGGGCATGTCCTCATTGAGATCCAAGGCTCTTGAAATCGCAGCATATCCTTCATAACCTCCGGCAACAGTGCCAACACCACTCGCAATCCCAATACAAAGTCCTGGTCCACTCACAAACCATCCCAATGTACAGCCCAATCCAGCCCCTCCCAAATAGAGACCTGTTTTTAACCAACTGGGATCATCAGGAAGTTTTTTTCGAACGACCTCACAGGCCACTTCTCGAAATATCGGATCATTCTCATGCGCCTTTAAAACTTTTTCTCTTAAGCCATCGGCCATCACCAAATGTTCAAAATTATCTTGTGTATAAGACATGTGGCAGAGGCCTTCGATTTTTTTATCTGGATCCCCTTTGAGTGTCATCATCGCCAAATTCTCTTGCCCAGCCGCTGCATTTTGAATATAGGCGCTGATCCAATCCATTGGTTTTCTTCCGAAAGAATTCATTTTTGGATTTTCACGATGATCATTCATTTTAATAGAAATGATTTTATACAAAGGAATTCCAGTTTCTCCTTCTCTTGGGGGTCGAAGTTCGACACCAAATTGATTCAAATATGCAGTACTTAAAATTGGGTAGCGATTTTTAATATGATACGCAAGGAATGTAAGCGTATCTGCTTCGTCTCGCGCTCTGACATAAAGAGGCCCTGGCTCCCACGCGCCACTCAACAAAAGATGAGGAGGTACTTTGGCTTTGATGGCGGCCATTTGTGAATTGAGAATGGATAGCTTTGCTTCAATCTGAATCAATTTTTCACTGGCCTCGATATAATTTTTTTGATTTTCTGAGATAGAACCCAATTTTGAACCATTAAATTGTGAATTTGTTAAATTTATAAATTCGGCATTTCGTCTAGAAATAAATTCATTTAACGAACCGGCCACATCCATATCATGGTCATCTGTTGTGGTGCGTGAAGGATTCGAGAAGGAATTGACGCAGGACTGAATATCAGATGGCAACAAATCCAAAGTCCAAGTCTGATCGTTGGTGATGGCGCTATTTTTATCCCTCGCCTTAAAAAAGTTCTTGAGTTGATCTAAAATTGCCTGCCGTTTAAGATGCCCAAAGAGTTCTTGTCGAACCGCCGGTAAATTTTCATGTAAAGGTGCGATGACATTTTTAACATGAGGGATATTGACGGTTTGGGGCTGGCCCTCTTCTTCCGTACAAACCTCTCCAGAAACTGGAGGTGTAAAGACTTCAATATCGGACTGACAGGTGTAATGATTTGAGGCAGCCTGCAGGCTCACACCGGTCAGTCCCACCATCCACAGACTCAAAAAACAAATCTTAAGCTCTACTATCTTCACATCCTCTTATCGGCAGAAGCAAAATTGAACTAAACCCCATAGAATCACTTGCATTTTAACAACTTTTCTTTTATATACAGTGCGTTTTGTCAAAGGAGGATGGAATGAAAAATATAATCTTAACAGTGATTGCAGTCGTACTCGCAAGCCCGCTCACATGGGCCAGCTCTGAAGAATTTACCACGTATCAGTGTGAGAGTTTGGACAATAAAAAACCGTATGACATTCAAAATGTGGAACTAAAAATGGAATATTCAAAAGATGGCCAGGTATTTTTTGTCCGGTTGTCGTTTGATCAATTTCCAGACCATCGGACCTACTATCAAATCGATCCCACATATAAACCCAAAAAAAATGTTGATAAAACATATTACAAACTCGTACTAAAGGACGTCAATGGAGAACCCCTCCCCCAAGGCAACATCCAAACGGCAATGGTTGAAAAAATCGTCATCGAAGGCGAAGGCTCCCCACTTCCAAATGACAAATTGGGGGGATTTTTGAAATTGCCTGCCAACGGATATGGATGGGCTTGGTATCTTTGCCAGAGATAATTGCCAAAACCAATTTAATCATTTACATTTTTTGTGGACATATTTTGTGTCCCTTTGATATCACTGGTCTAAGCAATGTTATTACGCCACGGTGGCGGAACTGGTAGACGCAAGGGACTTAAAATCCCTCGGACCTTCACCGGGCCGTGCCAGTTCGATTCTGGCCCGTGGCACCACTACAATAAAAATTTGGGACTCTTTTGAAAAAAATGAAAATTGAAAAAAATTTACAACTTCCTTTGGGTGCAGTTTGGCTTATGAATTCAGTATCTGAATTCAAGGGGAAACAAGAACTCTATTCCAAACAGTCCCCACAAATACTTAAAACGCTCGTAGAAATGGCTCTGATTGAAAGTGCGGAATCTTCCAATCGTATTGAAGGAGTGACGGTAGATAAAAATCGACTAAAGCCCCTCATTATTGGTAAAAGCACACCTCGAGATCGTTCAGAAGAAGAAGTTGCCGGTTATCGAAATGCCTTACAATTGATTCATAAAAAACATAAGCATCTGGATATTTCTCCTTCAATGTTATTAGAGTTACACCGTCTCAGTCATGCCGGCAGTGGAGATGCTGGCCAATGGAAGAAAAAAAATAATGATATTGTTCGCATAAATCCAAATGGAACTTGGGAGGTGATTTTTAAACCTGTGACTGCAGAAAAAACTCCTGCGGCTATAGAAAAACTGTGTTTGGCCTCC
>CAZDSE010000139.1:2603-5750 GCA_964507905.1 uncultured bacterium
AGAGCAAAAGCGATATCCAGATCTTTATGCCATTGCATGTTTAATCTTGGATTTTCTTTGTATTCACCCTTTCCGAGACGGAAATGGCCGAGTTTCAAGGCTTTTGACATTAGCAGCCTTGTACCGTCACGGATATGAAGTTGGAAAATATGTTAGCATTGAACGAATTATAGAACAATCCAAAGAGACTTACTATGAAGTCTTGCAAAAAAGTTCCCTTCATTGGCATGAAGGAAAGAACGACATAGATCCTTGGTTACATTATTTTTTAGGAACCATTCATTCTGCTTATAAGGAATTTGCCCAACGAGCTCAGAACGCAACCTCTCCCAGAGGATCCAAAACAGAACTTGTTATTCAATCCATTCATCGACAAATAGGTGAGTTCTCGATGACTGATATTGAGCATGAATGTCCCAGTATTAGTCGAGATATGATAAGAATGGTATTTAGACGGCTACAAAAAGAAAAAACAATTAAATGCCTGGGCAAAGGTAAATCTGCTCGGTGGACCCAAATAGGGTAATAGAATTTTAAATAGGGTAATGAATAGGGTAATATCAACTTAATTGGGTAATTTCGATTTAAAGCGACCCATCTTGATTTCAAACATAAAGTCAGTATAATTTTCTTATAGCGGAACGTAAGCGATTGGATATCCGAAATTCATATCGAAGATTAAAAATGAATGAGAAAATAAAAATATTTGGACTCTGTCTTGTGGCCAGTGCCATGCTTCAATGCGGTGGTGGTGGTGGCGGTGATAGCGGTGGAGGTTCAGATGCAGTTTCCGCCCCTTCAGTTCAGGAGCCCCAGATGGAATCACTTGCCATGGATGTCACCTACGATCCAAGGTCTTTTTTATCCTCGGATTCAACTGAGGACATTGGCTCTTCAGATATTTCATATCAAATCGTTGCCAGATCTCTCATCGATAATTCAAAAATTGCCGAGGCCACAGTGCAAGCGGCCGGTAACCAAGAAATGAGTGTCCGTTTGGAATCGAAAACCAAGAGTTTCTATAAAGCGGTCCCGATTGTTATCCAAATTTCTAAAGTGGATTCTGCTGACACAATAGAAATGATTGCTTTCTCTAATGAAATAAAGGCCAAAATAACTCCCCTTGAAGACGCATTCGCCAAGCTGACAGCCGCACTGGATGAGACGATTAAGTCCAATATCACCAAAGATTCAAAATTAGACGGTATACAGACTTTATCATCGAAGACCGATGACGAGCTCATACTGATTGGAAAAACAAGTCAGGCCGATCTAAAAAGTGGAACAGATGCGCTCCAGTTACAGCAAACATTAAAAAATAAAGATGCCGTTCCTGCCCCCACGCCTGAACTATCCGGACTTCGGGTCTGCGGAGCATATGGATCACATTTTGATCAAACCAAAATTCGTTTCTCTGATAATGAAATCAGTGTGCTATTTGAGAATATAGATCCCCAGATCATCTCAACTTTACAATACATTTCGACATCGATCACTGTCACCCCATATGGAGCTGAAAGTGACAACGTATATAAACCTCTGTTTATCCGAGCAGACAGTAATTGGAGCTGGTTTAATTTTGATTCGGATACAAAATTTGTGGATGATTATGTCAAACGAAGTGGCACATCCAGCATGATCTACACCAACAATGTCAGTCCACCGCTCATGAAAGTCACTTGGAAGGTGATGCCGGATTCAAATCGAGCTGAGCTTTTGCTTTCTTTTCAAAATATGCTGGACTACACCCACACACTTTTTACAGTCAAAAATTATGGAATCAAAATAGACATCTCTCAATCGGGAACATCAAGCATTGAGTATGTACCTTTCATTCATATCGAAATTTTTGGCGATCAAATGTACTGGCGACATCCGGGCGATAGCCAAAGGACTAACAGTGATCCCGCCTATCACACATGGTTTGGAAATGCCATTGACCGGGAGCCATACTTTAGGGACCCCCGACAAGATGACCCCTGGGATGCATATAAAAAAGTTGCGACTGAAAAAGTTACAAACTATTCACCCAAAAAAATGTCTTCTGCTTGTAAAGAGCAATAATTTAATTTTTTAAACAAGAATTGACCATATTGGCTGAGAATTTTCCTGCGGGATCTGTAAAAACTTGCAAAAGTGTTTCATCGGGCTTTTTAATCTTCAACACTGCCTGACACTGTTTCAGCAAATCGCTAAACGCCGCACCAGAACTGGGTCCTTCACCGATCAAATAGCCCTTATTCGAAAACCAAATTTCCCCATATCCACTCTCCTGTTTTCCACAGTTCGCAGCGCACTGCCATGTGGTTAGTCCCTTCTCAATTTTTTGGGATAGCTCATTAAACTGTTCAGAGAGATTTGTTACTTTAACTTCTACATTCGATACTTTTTCTTCTACAACCGTCATCCGCTCACGCATCTCACGTTCAGGGACAGCCTGAGAATACACTGGAACCCAAATGCAAGATAGAAATACTATTAAGATTTTCATGTACTCTCCTTCTCTAAAATACTTAATTCTTCACACACGAATTTTTAATCATAGCCAAACTTTCTCTTTTGACATCTGCATACAATTTCGAGGAATATCCTTTTTGTGCTGCCACCAAAGCTTTGCATGAATTCGATAAGTCGTTTAAGGCCAAAATACTATCTGATCCCTTGCCATTCACATATTCCAAGACTTGATGCGTTCCCCGATCCTGCCAATACTCAAAATAACAATATCCCTCACATACCCACTGGGATGTTGGAGCTTTTGAAGAATTTAGCTCATTCATTTCAGAAATTTTTCTTTCAAGCGATGCGAATCCCTCCGTCACTTTCCCATCCAGCCCCGTAAGCTTCTCCTCAATCACACCCAATCTTTCTCGCATATCACGCTCACTGACTGATGGTGCCTGAGCGTAACTCACCTGAGTACCTAAAATCACAAATAAACTCATACCGAATATCTTCATATTGTCCCCCTCTCAATCTTTGTAACAAGAATCTCCGACATTGACCCCACTGGTCCCTTCTGAATCTGAGTAAATCCCATGATAACAAGTTCTGGTAATGAGGTCCCGAAGTGCCAACTCCACCGATTTACCCTCTCCATTAATAATTTTTTCTATATTAAACGCTCTCTTCCGATCTCTATTGATA
>CAZDSE010000140.1:0-3688 GCA_964507905.1 uncultured bacterium
CAGATAAAAAGATCCATTCCACCATCTTTGAGCTTTGCCCATTCCATTAATTTATCGAGTTTTAAATCTGTATTCTCCAAAATATAATATAGATCCACATAATCTTTCGCATCCAAGCGACCCAATATGGTGCAAACCTTATTCGTCGCTATATTAGACATATTATCGATCAATAGTTGATCCGATAAGATGGGACTTCCGATCCGCTGAGGAGAGTCCACAACAAAATCCAATTTTAAATCCGTCTCCACAAGGTAACGATGAATATAGGGAGCGGACTGAAGCGCTTTATAAGACAATCCCATTTTTTTAAAAACCATACTTAAAATATTATCCATATCCTTTAACGACACATCATGCGTAAAAAAATCCAGATCTTCAGAATAGCGGTGATTGAAATAAAACGCAGACAGAGCTGTCCCGCCCGTTAAGTAAAAATTCTCAGATATAAAAGGCTCCTTACCAAACTCCAGGAGAACCTTTTTTTGGAGATCAGTCAAAACTGGACTATTTTTTATTCCATACTTTAATTGCATAATTCCAATATTCCTTCTTTTTTGGGTTCATCCGGATCAAGGGCAATGCCCTTTGAATATCATCCATAGATAAATATTTCCAAACATCATCAAACCGTGCGTGCTCCAAAATCCGGGCAATGAGCCACTTCTTCTTTTCAAAGCTGTATTGAGACAAAAGCTCATGAACTTCTTCTTCTGACAAATCATAGTCCCATAAAAAATAAGGACGCCTGGCAGATTCGCTTGAAATGGGGATTGTTTCTAACTTAATTTTTTGTCTTAAAAATTGCCGGATCGCCGTTCTTGCCACGGACGAGAAACTCTCAAAAGTTGGATTTAGTTTTATAAACCGACTCACATCTGCCCACTCGGGCTTGGTCAATCGAATTGTTTGAATAACATCCTTCCGCTTCATATCTTATATTGTATTCGATTCGAATACAACCGTCAACGGTGCGAGTCCTTTGACAACTGGTGCGCCCAGGTGGAGTCGAACCACCATCTTAAGCTTCGGAGGCTTACGCTCTATCCATTGAACTATAGGCGCATAAAGTTTTTACTTTAATAAATATCAGAAAGTTATTGATTTTTAAGCACTTTTTTGATATTTATATTGTCTTTCCAATATGCACTATTTCCAATATAAAAAAAATGAACTGTTTTGTGAAGAAGTTTCTCTGGCTAGAATTGCCCATAGGGTCGGGACCCCAACCTACGTCTATAGTCAATCCGCCTTGGTCAGACATTTTAAGGCGTATGAAGATGTATTAAAAAACATGGATCATCTCGTATGCTTTTCTGTCAAAGCAAATTCAAACTTATCTATATTGCAACTTCTGGCCAAACAAGGTGCTGGCTTTGACATCGTATCTCAAGGTGAATTATTTCGAGTCTTAAAAGCAGGAGGCAATCCCAAAAAAGTTGTATTTTCGGGAGTTGGAAAAACAGAAGAGGAAATGAGATATGCATTGGATAAAAATATTCTTTCTTTTAATGTGGAATCTCACCAAGAGCTAGAATCTCTAAATAAAGTGGCCCGCAGTTTAAAGAAAAAAGCTCCCGTTTCATTGCGAGTGAATCCCGATATTGATCCCAAAACCCATCCCTACATTTCAACAGGGCTTAGAGAAAATAAATTTGGAATTCCCCTCAAAGAAGCCTTGGATATTTATAGAAATCATACTCACTATCCCAATATTGAATTCATTGGGATTGATTCTCACATAGGATCACAAATGCTCTCTTTGGAACCCATTTTAGAAAGTGTGAGAGAATTAAAAGGAATTATTCTAGATCTAAAAAAATCAGGAATTGAAATCCGACATTTGAATATCGGAGGGGGGCTTGGGATCCCCTACTCCAAAGAAACACCTCCTTCTCCCCAAGAATACTTGCATGAAGTATTGGCCGAACTCAAAGGACTCAATCTAAAATTACTCCTCGAACCGGGTCGAACCATCGTTGGCAATGCAGGTATATTATTGACGAAAGTTTTATATACCAAAGATGCCCCATCAAAACATTTTATCATCGTTGATGGCGCCATGAATGATCTCATACGGCCGACACTCTATCAAGCTCATCATGAGATCCTACCAGTGACTCAACATCAACGATATAAAATCACATCTGATATCGTAGGCCCCATATGTGAATCCGGTGATTTTTTTGCCAAAGATAGGAAAATAGAAAGTGTTCATTCTGGAGATTTAATGGTCGTCATGAGTGCCGGAGCCTATGGATTTTCCATGGCATCCAACTATAACTCCAGACCCAAAGCCGCTGAAGTTTTGGTGTCGGGAAAAACATTTAAGATTTGTAGAAAAAGAGAAACACTAAAAGATTTAGTTAAAGGAGAAATACAATGAGATCCACAGCAAGGCTCGGAATATGATCATCATGAAATTTGGCGGCACATCTGTGGGAAGTGCATCACAGATTCAAAAGGTGTCTGAGATTGTATCGACCCATTTGTCCCAAAATCCATTGGTCATTGTGTCTGCGTTCTCAGGCGTCACAAATCTTTTGATATCGTTAATCAATAAAGTCACTGAACAAAAAGACACCCAACAAGATGAGCTCAGTTCGGAATTTAAAGAACGCCACGTGACTGTGCTAAAAGAATTAAATTTGGATCCAAATTTATTATCTGAAGAATTTATTGAGCTAGACTCATTGCTCAGAGGAATTTCACTCGTTCAAGAATGCTCACTTAAAACCAAGGATCGAATTCTCTCATTGGGCGAGCGTTGTTCTGCAAAAAGTGTTTCTGCTTCTTTGAATAAAACCCTAACGCAGCAAACAAAATCACTTCCATCCTATGATCTGGGCCTCACCACAAACTCACAATTTGGGCAGGCCATTCCCCTTAAAGAATCATATGAACCTATTCGAAAAAATGTTTCTCAGAATCACAATCTCATTGTCACCACCGGATATATCGCCAAAGATACAGATGGAAACATCACCACATTGGGACGAGGGGGAAGTGATTACTCGGCTTCTCTCTTTGGAGCCGCATTGGATGCCACGGAAATTCAGATTTGGACAGATGTCGATGGAATGATGACTGCCGATCCCAGAGTGGTCCAGACAGCCAAATCCATCCCTGTATTGAGTTTCGAAGAAGCATCGGAGCTTGCCTACTTTGGCGCCAAAGTCATTCATCCGTCCACCATGTTGCCCGCTATGGAAAAAAATATCCCCGTACGAATTTTAAATACCAATCATCCCTCTCATTCAGGCACTCTGGTTTACAAAGAACGACAAAAAAGTCCTGAAACTGTAAAAGCCATTGCCCATCGGTCTGGCATTACCGTTATCAATATTGTCTCCACCCGAATGCTGGATCAGTATGGATTCTTGGCGAAGATTTTTGAGATCTTTAATCGTCATCACATTGTGGTGGATATGGTCTCTACATCTGAAGTTTCGGTATCCGTCACTGTTCCCGATCATCAAATATTGTCCGAAGCTATTTTTGAACTTAAATCTTTTTCCGAAGTGTCTCAAGAAAATGCCTTATCCGTCATCTGCGTTGTGGGCGAAGGGTTGAGAGAAGATGGCACCATTCCGTCAAAGGTATTTTCTATTTTAACGACAGCTCACATTCCTGTTCGAATGATATCTCTTGGCGCATCCAAAATTAATTTAAGTTTTATTGTGGATCA
>CAZDSE010000140.1:3698-5739 GCA_964507905.1 uncultured bacterium
GGATCAAAAATCAGTCTTGCCAGCCGTACAGACTCTGCACCATGAATTTTTCCAATCAAAGTAATCTTACTTCTTTTCCCATCGCAGCAAATCCATCTTGGCTCCCTTGAAATAGCCAATAATCTTATCCTGATCATGTAACGTGACATCCATATCTTCCCGGTCGAAATAAAATATTCGATATTTGTCATCGATATCGACTTTATAGTCCCGAATGATCCCTTCTATAAAAATCTGAGGACTCTGCAGGGAAAAAAGCGTCGCTTCGTAAATGGTTTTATTGCCCTCTTTGTGTTTTTTCTTTTCCAGTTCTTTGGGATCAAACATAAAATCATACGCAATCATTCGCTCGCTTTCCGCTTCATGTTTCCATACCGATAAATGAGCCACTCCCGCTTTTCCATCCCACTGAAATTCGGCTGGATAAAAATTTGGCAATGGCAAATGATAATAGACCTGGGCAATCAAATACTCTTCCCTGGAATATTCCTTTTCCCCCAGACTAAAGACCCCATTGATTTTGGCGCTTTGCTCAAGACAGCCGGTCATAAATATAAAACCAAAGAATAAAACAACACCCAGAACCCTTTTACACAACATAAGGCAGCACTATAGCAACCCCCGTGCCAATCCATCACCGACGGAAAAATGACAATCCCACCCATTTTAATCCTGTATTTTTTACAATGTGTTAATATTTTATATGGGAAATTATTTTCGCAGCATATTTTTTAGGCATGGTACCTGGTACCTTTTTAAGATCTAAATATTTTCTTCAATCCCAGAATCGTCGTATCGCGATTGAGCTCGGCAATAGAGGTGGTGAGAGGAATTTCTTTGGGGCAAACGTTGACACAATTTTGAGAATTGCCGCAGTCTTCGATGCCCCCATTCCCCATAATGGTTTGAAGGCGGTCTTCCTTTTGCATGCTCCCGGTGGGATGCAAATTAAAAAGTCGCACTTGAGATAATGCAGCAGCTCCAACAAATTCCGAATGATCATTATATTGGGGGCATGCGTCCACGCAACATCCACAGGTGATACATTGGGCCAGTTTATATCCCACCTGTTGGTCGGCATCAGACATTTTGGGGCCTGAGCCCATCGCATATGTTCCATCAATTGGAATCCACGCTTTGACGCGCTTTAATGCATCAAACATTTTTTGGCGATCGACTTTGAGATCACGAATCACCGGAAATTTTCTCATTGGTTCCAATCGAATGGGCTGATCCAATTGGTCGACCAAAGCCGTACACGATTGCCGCACATGTCCATTAATGACCATCGTACAGGCACCACAGATTTCCTCGAGGCAATTGCAGTCCCACGCAACGGGAGTGGTATGTTTTCCCTCTTTCGTTACAGGTTTTTTTGCAATATCCATGAGACAAATAATGACATTCATGCCGGGACGATACTGCAATTCAAATTCTTCCCAATAAGCAGCACCATCAGGCCCCACTTGGCGCTTAATTTGAACCGATACAGTTTTATTCATAAGAGATCCTTCGTCTAGATCCCCGCTTTCGCGGGGATGACAACCTCAGAATGACTATACATATTTTCTCGCCCTGGGTTTAATCCATTGAATATTCACATCTTCATATTCGATCTGTGGCCCTTCGGCTGTAAATTTTGCCTTCGTTGTTTTTAAGAAATTGGCATCATCCCTCTCAGGATAATCAGGCTTATAATGTGCCCCACGACTTTCATTTCTCATGAGCGCCCCTTTTGCAATGACACGAGCCAAGTGTAACATATTATAAAGTTGCCTTGCAAAGATAAGACTCGTATTGGCCCAACGACTCTGATCCGGAAGGCTCACTTTTTTAAAGCGTTCTTGCAATTTTTGAAGTTCATGATCCACTTTCTCAAGATTTTTATTATAACGAATGACGGTCACATGATCGGTCATGAGGTTTCCAAGATCTTCGTGCAACCGAAATGGATTTTCTGGGCCATCATTATGCAATATTCGGTTATTGATTTCATTTTGTCTTTTTACTTCTAAATCGAATATATTCGTAGATTCAGAAG
>CAZDSE010000141.1:0-5732 GCA_964507905.1 uncultured bacterium
GATGTAAATTATTTAACATATTATTTGAAGGGAGTTGGACATGTCCTTAGAGACACGCTGGCGCTATCGTCTCTGCCGGACATGTCCAACTCCCTTCACGTATTATGTTTAATCTCCCCAATTCTCGCAATCCTTTTTTGAGCTTGAAAGTTCCATGGCATATGTTATTAACGTGCTCTCCATGTTATTTAAAAAACAAAGCTTAATACTTCTTCTGGCGTTGGTCTGTGTTGCCCCAAACATAGATGCTAAAAAAAGAAAATCCATTGGGAACTTCGGAAAAGTAAATGACTATTTGTATCGCGGGGCAAGGCTCAAAACCGAGGCGAATTATAAGCAACTTTCAGATCTGGGTGTGAATACGATTTTGAGTCTTGAGAAGGTGATGACTGAAGATCAAAAACTCTGTGATAAATATCATTTTAATTGTGTGCGGTATCCTCTGATTCTCTTGGGATTGCCAGATGCGGATCGTTTTTTTGATTATGACGTGTTGAAGGAGGCATTTAAATTTTTGATGCAAGAAATGGATCAAGAGCGAAAAGTCTTTGTCCATTGTTACTATGGGAAGGATCGAACTGGGACACTCATTGCGCTATACGAAATTCGGCAAACCGCTTGTGTAAATAAAGATTACGATAAGGATGCGCTCTGGGAAAAAGTCGAAGACGATTTAAATAAGTATCAATTTCATAATGATCTTTATCCCAAGCTTAAGAATAATATTCGTGAGTGGGTCTATACATTGCCCGAATGGATCTGTGCGGCCTCTGATCAAGATCATTGATTTATATCTTTAAGTATATTATATAACTATTGAATATTATTATATTACTTTATTTTTACTTATGGCAGTATCATTTCATAATTTAAATTCAGATTCTTCCAAATCCAAAAATGGAAAGGCCAGACTGGGTGAATTAAGAGTTCGTGGTCAAGCGATCCCAACACCCGTTTTTATGCCGGTGGGCACTGTGGCGGCAGTTAGAGCGACGACGCCATTTGAACTTAAGCGCACTGGGGCCACAATCATATTGGCCAATACGTATCATTTAAGCATTAAGCCCGGTGAGAAGCTCGTGGAAAAGGCAGGGGGATTACATAAATTTATGGGATGGGATGGTCCCATATTAACCGACAGCGGTGGATTCCAAATTTTTTCTTTGCCCAAGATTCGGGTGACCGATGAAGGGGTTTCTTTCCAATATGAAAAAGGGGGAAAGCCCATATTTCTAACGCCAGAGCGCTCGATGGAAATTCAAAATTGTTTGGGTGCGGATATCATTATGCCGCTCGATGAATGCGCTCCGTATCCGTGTGAATATACAGTGGCAAGGAAAGCCATGATGAGAACCACTTCGTGGGCCAAGCGGTGTAAGAAGGCGCACAAAAATGAAAAACAAACGTTGTTTGGGATTGTGCAGGGGTCGACGTACCCGGATTTAAGAAAAGCCTCGTTAGATGCGCTTCAAGAAATTGGATTTGTTGGGTATGCGATTGGGGGCGTCAGTGTGGGTGAGGGGCTGGATCTGATGAAGAGAGTGTTGGATGATACGACCCCATATTTGCCCGAATCGACTCCCAGATACCTCATGGGGGTCGGACTTCCAGAAGATATTATATTTTCTGTTGAGCGTGGCATTGACATGTTTGATTGTGTGATTCCCACTCGGTATGCCAGAAATGGCACGGTATTTACCAATCGTGGGAAACTCAGGATCACAAATAAAGATTACAAAAGAGATTTTTATCCATTGGATCCGAACTGCAGGTGCTATACGTGTCAAAATTTTACGCGGGCATATGTTCGCCATTTGTTTGATTCAAACGAAATTTTGGGGCCGATGCTGGCCTCCATTCATAATTTATATTTTTATCAGGAACTTATGACGCGGATACGTTTGGCCATCTCAGATGGAAATTTTTTAAAATTTAAAAGTGACTTTTTGGGACAGTATTTGAATGGCAGAGAAGAAGCATCTTGAGCGTCTTATTTCTTGCAATTCATTTGTCATCTTTATAATCTTTGGTGCATGAATTCCGCTTTGTCAAAACAAATTGAAAAGATTTGGGAAAAGCCGTCCGTTCATACCTATTTCAATGCGATTTCAACCATAAAAAAAAATCATTCATTAAAAGAGTTGGTGATTGAAACCGCAATGCAGGCATCTGTGAGAGGGGGATCTCATTCGTTGGTGGGATTATATGAAGCATGGCAATTGCAGCCTTTTTTCTTTTCCAGAAATCGCTTGTTGCCATTGGTGCAGATGATTTGGTTTTGTATGGCAGAATCCAAAGAGGAACCCGTGGATATTCAAGCGCTGGTGGGGACTCCTCCTGAGACCAAAGATCTGACATTGGATCAATTCCAAAAAATGTTTCATGAAAAAAAGTTTAAGGAGTCATATCGTCTTTTGGTTTTTTTGCTGAGGAATGAACATGATAGAACCCCCATATATTTGTTTTTATTAAATGAGGCGATCAAGGATGAGACAGAGTTTGGATTCAAATTTAATCTCCTGGTCCAAACCTGGAAATTTTGCGATTCAATTGAGTGGAAGGACTATCATTATTTTTGGCTACCTGTCGTCTATGAGTTGGTTCATAGGAGGGCGCAGCATGAAGCGTCTTTACATGTAGACGAATTTTTAAAGAATTTTCAGCTGCCGCGGGTGACGCCGTCCGGAAGGTGTTCCCCTTTTCGCAGCTTTGCGAGAAAAGGGGAAGACCGGACGGTGGCAGGACCCGCGGCCCCAGAAAATCCTTTCTATAATGACTTTAAAAATTCTATCTGGAACGATGAAAAGTCTGTGACGCTGGAAAAACTCGTTTCTTGGCAGAAGAATACTTCTTTGGAAGACCTGTTAGAAGCTTTAAAGCTGGTATGCTCTGAGACAGTTTATATGACATCCATTAAGAATTGGTCTGCTGCATTGAGTTCATCTCATTTTGTTCAATGTGTGGCGGACTCATTGGAGGCTATATCCGATGAACAAAAAGTAAAAGCGGTATGGATGGCGGCATTGCTGGTTAAAAAACTTTCTATTTTGTGCAAGCCACTGACAGCTCCGCCAGTTTCACCTCTTCAAACCATAGACGAACAAAACAATGCCTTATTTTTCTTGGAGTGGGGGATTAAGAAGGGGAAATGTGATCGGGCGTTGGGGGCTTTGGAATTTCTAATGTCTCAAAATAAGATTGAAAAAAATCCAATTGTTCAAGAACTGTTGGCTTTTTTGTCTGGGATGAATACGTATTCTGTTTTTTCTGGAAACGAACTTCAATTTGCGCACTCAGTTTTAAAAAATTACAAGAATGCATCCTATGACTTAAAGAATATCTATATAAAATCTCTCGTAAAACTTCTGTCCGAATCTCCAAAAGAACTGACCATTCACAATGCGGTTACGAACACCCAGCAGATTCATGTGGGTTATTATACATCCGGTGGGGAGTTTTCTTTTTAAATGTCAGCACGAGATTCTCTCAGAGAATCTCGTGCCAAAGTCTAGGTAAGGAAATTATCATTTACCCCCAATATTCAGATTGCCAAATTGTTAAAGCTCATTTAAACCAACTCCTAAATAGGAGGATCAATTTATGAAAAAATTAGGAATGTTCGTAATAGTCGCAATATCAATGATTGGTTTTGGCGTTATGGCCGATGCCCGTGGTAAGAGCCCTGAAGCTTGGACTTTGGCGTTGGTATGCACTGGGACTGGAGATAATGGATCGTATATTGTTGATTTAGACCAGGAGAAAAAAACGTTAGTCGTGGTCAATTCGACCTATGGGGTGATTGCCAATTTATCAGGAAAACAAATTAAGACGACAAAGTCAGATGAAGGTGAAGGGGATTTTCGGTTGTGGTATTCAGGCCGAACTCTCTGGCAATCTAATTTTGAAGTGAGTGTTGGGGTTTTAAATACCATTTTAGAAGATGATGGTGACGAAACCGTTTCGGCAGCACTACAACTCAGCGGTGGGCACGATAATCAAGCCGAAGATGATTTGGATTTGACCTGTCGTAGAAAGCCTGAGTAAGGGAGGATATTATGAAAAATACCGGTATAAAAATATTTTTGGTTGCTATGCTTCTTGGGCTGAGTTTCTATGGACAGGCGGAAGATTTGTCGACTGACTTATGGGTCAGTAATCCACCATCGCCCAGTAAAGTACGGGCTGCCATTCAAAAGCTTGAGAGTGCCCTTGCAGATCAAAATTCCATCAGGGGGAAATATGTGGTTAAAATCAATGAGGCTCGAAATCTCTTAGAATATGAAGATGGAACGGTGACTTTTCAGGCTCAGATATTTTGCGATGGTAAAAATGCCCTAACAGATGAAGAAGATGTGCCCAATTGTCCTGTGGACATGTGCTATAAAGGCGATATCGGAGAAGCAGTGAAATTGTTAAGAGCAGCTCTGGCACGAGATTTATTGAACTACTCAGATGAAAATTATTTTGAAAAGCCACGGATTAAAAAAGGTAAACTCTTCTTGGATGATGTCGATGGTCCCAATGAACTGAGAGAAACATTTGAAGTGGATCGTTGTAAGTAATTACAATCCAGATCGAATCTTCATGAGTATATCGTAGTAGCGATAGGCCGGAGGAGGATTTTCTTCTTGTTTGTGGTCGGGACGTAAGATTAAATCGCCAGTAGCGATCAAAAGATTACGTGCATTTTTGTTTTGATCGATTTTGGCCTGAATGACCCTAAAAATAAGTTCGTAATGCTCCATTTGATCTTTACCTTTGTATTCCATTCGCTTTCCCTGATAGGAAACAAACGTAATATTTAATTTCTGATAGTTTTCCTTGGTGGCGTCACCGGCTTTTTTGGCATCTTCCCCATATAGCTGAGACACTTCATCTCTCGTATAGGGCCATGCCAAATCTTTGCCATGTCTGGGATCTTTGGGATCATCCGGGTCAGGGTATTTCATCATTTGCCAAAAGCCCTCGACGCTTTCATATTTTTTTCTATCTAAAGTGAAAGGCGTATGGCCAAAGTTTGAAAAGATCCCAAGTTCTGTTCGTTTAGAAAGAATGACTTCACCTGGTTTGGCTTCCTGCGGAAGAATCTCCCAAGGTTTGGCTTGGTCTTTCGGAACTTCCTTCCACCATTCTGCGGGGTAGGTGTGGGACGCAGCCGCTGTTGCAATAGTGAGTATCCCAATAACACTTAGAAAACCAAAAAAATGTTTATAGGGCATTTTTAATTTTTGTATCAAATATCCGATGAAGATGTAAAGAGAAGAAATTGCAATGCAGCAAAAATCAAAAAAGATTATTGAGGATCTTTTTTGATTTTTTGCTGCTTTTCTAATGCATGTTGGATCCAAACTGCCTATATTTATACCATCGCGGCGATGGTATAAAAATAGGCAATGACTGCTAACTAAAATCCTTCATCAGTTCTTGAAACTGTTCTTTGGTGGGGCGGAGGTCTTTTTCAGTGAGTTGATTCAAAGGGATTGTGTGAAGCTTTAAAAGCTCATGATGGGAGAGCATGTTGGGTTTATAGTAAACAAGACCCGTTAACACATTGCCTTCTTTGTTTGATTTTTCAATGGAGGCGATAGCATTTAAACGATCGGTGGGATCATAATCTTCTTTCAATTTTTTTAAAACGAGTCTCGATCCATCATGCAGGGTGACTTCTTTTGCTTCACCTGCTTTATATTCAACTGTAATTTCTTCATTGGCTGGAACATATCCCAATTCAT
>CAZDSE010000142.1:0-4864 GCA_964507905.1 uncultured bacterium
AATCATACTTTCATGAATCACCGGGCGATTGAAACTCACCAGTTTTTGAAACGACATCGCATTAATAAAAAAATAAAAAAATGGGGGAATGAGCTTGGCAGCAAAATTATAAACTTTTGGATTAAAGTTCCCGACGATTTGATTTACATAATGATCAATGGACTCTTTCACCAGCACATCTTTCGCATCTCTCGATCCTTCCAAATACGCGTCTTTCACCTGATTCCAATGGGAGCTTGTTTTCTTTCGTTTTCTCTCCCAATACATCATCTCTTCAATGACGGCTTCAAGCTCTGGTTCGGATTTTCTTAAAAAATACTCTTCAGATGTCTGACGCACATGCTCAATTAAACGCTGCTTTTGTTCTTGATTAAAATTGAAGAGATTCACGCCGACCTCAGTCGCAATTGTTTTAAAATGTCCAGTTCTGTTTGACACAATTTAAGAATTTGAATCATTTTCTCTCGATATGTATGTCGCTGTCTCACCAAATCATATCCCGCCCTTGCAATGCGTTCTCGATCTTTTTCGTTTTTTAAATAAAAATGAATCAGCTCCATTAATTCTTCAAAATTTTCATAGACCACGATATTCTTCTTGTTCATAAACCCCAACTCTTCCATCCATCCATGGGGCAATTTCGGCATGACTTGAAAAGTCCCACAGGCAGCAATTTCAAATGACCGCATGGTCATTCCTTCCATAGATATGGGATAATTAAACCCCACTTTGGACTGACTATAAATAGTGGCTATATCGGTAAACGATGCAAGTCCCATATACTTTGGGCAAATGTCGACGGTCATGAATTTCAGGATCGCATCCACAGCTGATATAAAATATTTTTTTGGCGTACGATTTTAAAATGGGCACGCCCATTGGAAGACAACAGGTAATAAAGTCATATTGCCCCACTTGTTTTTTAAGATGCCTCAGAGATCCTTCCAGATGAACATCAGATGTCCAATAAATCGCGGGCTTAAGATGAGCAGGCATCACTTTTTCTACATAAGGATCTGCAATCCGAAAATACAATGCATATTGAGCTGGAATCTCATCCATGAGTTCAGAAGCAAAATGATCAAATGGAATAGAAAGCGCTGTCAGCGCGCGTTCAAAATAAATTCCAATGGTTCCTGGCCTTTTTTTAGAATAAATCAGTGCAATTTTATCCTGCATGTTCATCGGCGAGTACGCTTTGCAGAGTTATTTTTTTATTTTGTGCATCCACCAGCTCATAAAATGGCTTCTCATTTAATTCCTGCATCTTTAGATAGCTGAGTCCCAGCCATTGAACTAATTTAATTGCCCGAGGACGCTCCACAATCACCACATCTTTCTTCCGACTTAATTTTTTGACCAATAAATATATGAACGACACAACCATAAACAGGAGTCGGGGAATGAAAACATTTTTAATTTGAGGATAAGAGGTAATAAACTCCCTCACCTCTCGTGACGGTCGCCCTTTGATAAGGACGCGGCATTGAACCCCTGAGCGACCACACTCTAAAGAACAGGTCCGAGTTCCTTGCCACCCCCGTTCAGATAGAAACAATATCATGGTGCATCACTCAACATCCAACGGACAACGTGTCCATTCTTCTTGCTGGAATAATGGATCCATTCGTTTTAAAATATTATTCGCTGCACAATGCCCCCTGAATAATGCCTCTTCAAATGCCGGCGTTCCCAGATTGCTATGTGCAAAATGGATTCGCTCAAAGGGCTTTCTCATGATTTTCACTCGGGATGTAAAATATCCTGGAGTGGCCAAATGGATCGAAAAAGGCCAGCGACTGGTCTCTACTTTCACCACATCAATCGTAGTCCCCCAATTTTTTTGTAAGAATGGCCCAAAAATATCCTTCAGCCGATCAACGGCTTTTTCTGCAATAGAAATGGCTTGATCTTCTGTATATCCAGATCCCACCCATTTGGTCCCCAATGGATGATAAATGGACAAAATCCCGCGATTGTCGATCGGATCTTGTGAAAAATCTCTCATGCCTTCATATCCTCTGATTTTTGTATCCATCCACCGACCCAAAATGACATCTGTA
This sequence comes from uncultured bacterium, assembly GCA_964507905.1. Taxonomy (GTDB): domain Bacteria; phylum Bdellovibrionota; class JACOXK01; order 2-02-FULL-40-11; family 2-02-FULL-40-11; genus CAZDSE01. Next base: position 2,064 of record CAZDSE010000142.1, read on the forward strand.
AAATCATCATCCGTATAATCGGGCATGCGCACCCATGTATCATATGTGGCTCGGAAGGGATGTCCTTTCACTTCCACAATGTGAACCGAATAATGGGCGTATTCTAACTCTGAAAAGAGCTTTGCTTGCTCAGGAGATTTTTTTGCCAACCCTTCAATTAATTTTGGAGCAAACTTTAACTGAGATGAAAAAACCACATAGTCTGCTTTGGTCAAATGAGTTCGCCCCTTCTTTAAATAAAATACATTGACCCCTGCATCGGTCGATTTGATGCGACTCACCGCAGCTTCCGTTTTCAGTGTAACCGTGGGTCTTAACTTCAACAACTTTTCCATTTCTTCCGAAGCAATGCCTGTTCCGATGGGGCTCGTATATCGCACTTCAATTTCAGAAATATAAAAGTTCGCAAAGGACATGGCAGAAAGATTTTCTGTTGTTGAACCCAACGCAGATCGACAATATATATCCAAAAAATCAATAACATCTCTCATGGGAGCATCTCGGTTGATCTTTACATCGGTATTAAATCTGGCCAATATTCTTTTGGATTCTTCATCCTCTCTCAATGCAGACCGCTCAGGCATCCGCCTGATCCATTCAGCGGCACTCATCTGGTCCAATTCTGGATGCTCAAATTCTTCAAAGGGTTGATTGGGAATCAGCTGATCTTGATCGGCCTTTTCCAGTTCATGTTTAAAAAGCTCAAAACTGGCCGGCAGTCTTTCGAGCTCTGCTTTGTTCTCCCAAAATCCCAAATAAATCTCGCCATTCCATAAATAGCTATCGATCGGCTCATAAATGGCATGCTTCTTTTGAAAATCACCAAGTCCAATATGTTCTAAGATATGCTGTTCTTCTTCATAGGAATTCGTCCAATAGGCTGCCCCTCGATCAAAATAAATGCCATCGGCCAATTGCCCGCCCGCTGCCAAGCCACCCACCACTTTTTCTTTTTCCAGGAGAAGTACTTTTTTTCCTTGGTCACTTAAATAAATTGCAGCGGATAATCCGGCCAGACCGCCTCCAACCACGATCACATCATGACGGACTCGATCCCGAATAACTTTTCTATAAACCGGAGGAGTAAAAGACTTTTCATCGCCTCCGCGAACGGTAATCGGATACTTGGCTCCAAATGTTTGACCACTCGCAACCAAAATCAATATATTTAATATGAATATAAAACGCTTCATTGAATGCCTCATGATAAGTCTCCTTTCAAGAGTTTAAGACTGTTTTCCTAACACATGAAATATTGGGCTGTCACTTAAAAATATTTTAAATTGCAACTCTCACCTCCAGAGCATAGGAATATCATTCATGGCAAATTTTAAAAAATTAGGCAAAGCATCATTTTTTTACATTGGTTCCAATGGCCTCTCGCAAGCCATTTCATTTGGATTGGTCATGGTCTTAACGAAACTGTTAAGCCCACTCCAATATGGATTACTATCCACCGTGCAATCACTTTTGCCACTTGGGGAAACATTTGTAGAACAAGGATCTACGGGGTCTCTCATGAGAGAAACCTATGACACAAAGCAACCCCAAACATGGATTTATCATTCTATAATTATTAAAATAATGTTTGGTGGAATTTTTGCTCTCGTCATATTGTTTCTTCAAGATTATTTACACACCGTCTATCATTTTCCGCTGTGGCTCATCTGGTCTCTTCCGATCTTGTGCTTTATGACTTCGCTTTCAAATATGCTTGGGCGTTTTTGGATTGCCGCGGATCAGGCAACGCCATTTACAATTTTTCAAGGAGTTCGAACATTATTCACTGCAGGCCTAACACTCCTATTCCTCTTTACCATCGCTAAATCTTGGGAAAGCAGAATTTTTGGTCTGTGGATCTCCGAAGCAATTGGGGCATTTTTTTGCATCATTTACTTGTACAAAACATATCCCTTTCAGTTGAAATTTGAATTCCCCATCTTTAAACAAATGGCGACATTTGGAATACCCTTATTCATATCAGCCACTGCTCAGTGGATCATTAATCTATCCGATCGATTGTTCCTCGCAGCATGGACGAATTTGGCAATAACGGGGATGTATTCTCTTGGATATGCCATCGCCTCCATTATTGAAGTCATATCAGGCAGTCTCATATTTGCAGCCATGCCGCATATCTTTAAAGGGCTCAACTCCGACGATCCTCAGAAGCTAAACAAAATGGTCCATTATAGCTATTTATACATTTTAGGAATGTTTTTATTGACAATCGCCTGGATCGCAATTTCTGCGCTCATCATAAAGATTTTTATTGGACCTTCTTATCATGACGCAATCCAAATCATTCCATGGATTGCGTTTGCATATTTTTTTAATGCGATTTTTAGACTCATCGCCCAATATATTTCCTTTTCAAAGAAAACAAATGCATTCATTTATATTTATATGGGGGCTGCGTTGATTAATGTTCTTGGAAATATTATTTTAATCCCCCGATATGGGGCCATGGGAGCCGCACAGTCTACATTTTTTGCTTTTTTATCAAAGACGGTTTTTGGATTTATTCTTCTGCCTAAGGTTTTTCCACTTCCGTGGTTTTCGGCTTTAACCAAATTTGCTCTGCAATCTGACGATCGACAGTAAATTGCGAATTTCCAACTTGAAACACAAACGAAGGGAACCGACTAATAATAGATAGTCTTTTACCCGGCAAAATTCCCATCGCCAAAAGTTTGGTTTGAATATTAAGATTCGTTTTTCCCACTGCATGAATTTCAGCATGAGATCCCAAACTCAATTCATCTAATGAACAATGAGCTTTGTTTGATCTTGTTTCCATG
>CAZDSE010000142.1:4884-5689 GCA_964507905.1 uncultured bacterium
AAAAATGATGAAATGGCCGCTTCACGGGGAGATTCATACCCACAATATGGGCATTTTATTTTCTGACATCCCCCAAATAATGCGCACCGATTACATTTTTGTTCTCCCTCGGCAATCAAAAACGACTTTGAACAATATGAACAAATCATAAAGTCACCCCCGAAAATTTAAAAAATAGATTTAAACCATATCCCGTTCCAAATGCGAGAATAAAGACAAACGCTGTCATCACCAACGTCTGCTTCAATCCCCTTTCTTTCTTCATAATTAAAAATTGCGCAATGCAGGGCAAAAATAATGTGAGAGTGACTGCTGCGATCACCAATTGATTCGGAGTTAAAAGATTTTGGCTTTGCAAATCAAATAAACCCGCTGCCCCATAATCCCGTCTAAAAAATCCAAATAGAATCATTACCGCAGATTCCGGAGGTAACCCAAGAGTCACGACCACCGGCTTTAACGCTGAAACAATAAGCTCAAATAGGCCCGTTAATTGCCCAATCCAAATTAGGACACTGGCCAAAATAAAAAGAGGAAGGACTTCTTTAAAATACCAAGTCATTCGAGACACGGTTTTTGTCATTACATTGGAAAACAAAGGCAATCTTAGGGGCGGAAGTTCCATAAAAAAATGCGGTGGGTTCCCAAGAAGAATTCTGGAAGCCAAATAGCCAATCAAAAAAAATTCACCCATCACTACGCCACTCCAAACCCAAAGAGCAGCTGGCACAGCCGACAGCAATGCCAAAATGAGCCCCAACTGTGCCGAACATGGGATCGCCAACGCCAAAAGAAGTGTCGCAAT
>CAZDSE010000143.1:0-5638 GCA_964507905.1 uncultured bacterium
TCTCTGGATCTGCCACATGCCCCAAATCAAAGATAAGAGCCAACGCTTCATCCTCATATTTCATATTTCCAAAAAGATTTTCAAAATTTAAATCCCGAGTCGGCGACTGATGTTTTAGCAACACCTCATTTAATGGAAGCGCTTTTTTGACGGGATATATCCCAGCAGCTTTAATCATGAATGGAAAATCTCCTGGTGGACGCAACACTTCAGAATTGAGCATGAAATCACTCACCGTTTTGCTTTGAGAAGATGCAATTAAAATGGAATAGAGCCAGTGATCCAGATGAGCATCTCTTCCTATAAATGATTTCAAATAATTCCGAACCCATGGCGACATCACCTTTTGATCACGAATCAGCGTTTCCAAAAACAGAGCCGTTATTTCACCCTCTTTGGCATCCAGATTTTTAAGTGTTTCCAGAAGATCCAGAATATATGCTTTTTGAGATTCTTCAGATTTTTGTACGTACCAAATTTTATATAACGGATGTGTTTCTATCTCGGACCGACACACACACTCAACCAACGTACAGATTAGAAAAATTAAAGCCAACAAACTTCTTAGCTTCACCAGGAAAAGAGATTTATCAACCCAAAAAAGGAATGTCAATTTGTTTTACAGAGTGATTAATAAATACACACATGGTAGATGGATTGTGTGATCGTCCCTTGACTGTGCTGTCGCAAGGTCTGCGGGACGATCACACTATCCATCTGTTTCATCTGTCATCTGTTGTATTATTCTTCTTCTGAAAGTGCCTGTACAACGGAAATATCTTCTAGTGTTGTTGTATCCCCGGTAACGTTTGTACCCTGCGCCAATTGCCTCAAGAGCCGTCTCATGATTTTTCCACTTCGTGTTTTGGGGAGTTGCTTTGCAAAACGAATCTTTTCAGGGCGAGCCAAGGCTCCGATTTGTTTTGCGACATGTTCTCTTAATTCCTCTTTTAAAACTTCTGTCGGATTTTGTCCCGAAACCAAAGTGACAAAAGCAACGACCCCCTGCCCTTTAATCTCATGTGGAATGGGAACAACTGCCGCTTCTGCAACCGCATCATGACTCACCAATGCCGATTCAATTTCAGAGGATCCGAGTCTATGGCCCGATACTTTAATGACATCATCGGCTCGTCCCATAATCCAAAAATATCCATCCTCATCTTTTCTGGCTTCATCGCCGGTCCAGTACATCGACCCAAATTTTTCCCAGTATTGTTGTTTGTATCGCTCATGATCCCCATAAATCGTTCGTAGCATTGCAGGCCAAGGCTCTCGGATGACCAGAAAACCACCTTTATTCGGCGGCAATGATTCTCCCTTTTCATCGACGACATCTACAATAATCCCTGGCAATGGCAATGTCCCTGAACCCGGTTTCGTGGGAATCGCCCCTGGAATGGGTGAAATCATAATACTTCCGGTTTCTGTTTGCCACCAGGTATCGACTATGGGGCATCTTTCTTTTCCAATTTTTCGGTGATACCACATCCATGCTTCAGGATTGATGGGTTCCCCCACCGTTCCCAAGAGTCTCACACTCTTTAAAGAATTTTTTTCGGTATACTCATCTCCCCACTGAATGAAGGCCCGAATCGCTGTGGGTGAGGTATAAAAAATCGAAACGCTGTATTTATCAATAATTTCCCAAAATCTACTTTTACGCGGCGTATCGGGCGCTCCTTCGTACATCAGCGTTGTAACGCCATTTGCCAAAATGCCATAGACGACATAGGTGTGTCCCGTAATCCATCCGATATCGGCGGTGCACCAATAAATGTCGTCTTCTTTCAAATCAAATACCCACCGGGCGGAGGATTGTGCTCCGACCAAATACCCTGCCGTCGTATGAACAACGCCCTTGGGTTTTCCGGTGGTCCCACTGGTATATAAAATAAAAAGAGGATCTTCGGAATCAAGCGGCTCTGCATCGGCCAATGATGTTGTCTTATCCAAAAGCTCATGCCACCACAAATCTCTATTCTTATCCCATGAAATCGCATGCCCCGTCCTTTTTAGAACGATAACATTTTTGACTCCATTCGATTTCCTTAACGCTTCATCCACATTATCTTTGAGCGGAACAATCTTGCCACGGCGATAACCACCGTCTGCCGTAATGATCAATTTGGCTTGGGAATCTTGGAGACGATCATAAATGGCACTTGAACTAAATCCACCAAAAATCACAGAATGTACAAGGCCGATTCGGGCACAGGACAGCATCGCGACCGCCAGTTCTGGAACCATGGGCATATAGATAATGACACGGTCTCCTTTTTTAAGACCCAAATTTTTAAGACTCTCAGCAAATCGTGCAGTTTGCTCATGCAGTTCTTTAAATGTAATGGCCCTTGAATCTCCCGGCTCGCCCTCCCAAAGAATTGCGGTTTTATTGGCCTTCTCCCCAAGATGTCGATCCAAGCAATTATATGAAACGTTGAGCTTCCCCCCCAAAAACCACTGCGCATCGGGAGGATCCCATTTCAACACATGATCCCATTTCTTAAACCATGTGATTTTCTCAGCCTGGCTCGCCCAATAAGATTCTCTGTCCTTTTTCGATATCCCATAGAGCATTTGATATTCGGCCAAATTCTTCAGATGGGATTTATTTGAAAATTCCAATGACGGAGGGAACACCCGTTTTTCTTTTAACAACGAATCCAATGCGTCGCTCATCAAAAATGAGATAAGCAGAAAAAGGAGCACTTCTCAAGAAGAATCAAATTATTTTTTATTAACTTGAAAATAGTGAAAGTTTTGAATAGAAATGACTCATTGAATTATGGGCCTGTAGCTCATTTGGGAGAGCGCTTCAATGGCATTGAAGAGGTAGCTGGTTCGATCCCAGTCAGGTCCAAAATCAATAACTTAGGAGATGTGGGCCTGGGATGCCATGCAAGCGCAAGAACTTATTAGTTCATTTTGCGTCTCATACTCTCCGGCATCCGAGGGGTAGCTGGTTCGATCCCAGTCAGGTCCATTTTTTTAATGAAATCGTCGTCGTTTGAATCTTCTTCGATGGTTTGACCCGAAGGTGGGAATTTTCGCGGGTCTTTCCATGGAAACTCCCTCAATATTGTATCGCTTGGATATTCTCTGCCACAAATCATAGTCTTCAGGGATCAGCAAACTCAGTGCCTCTCCCTCAGCCCCGGCACGGGCTGTTCTCCCAACCCGATGAACATAGTCTTCGGGAACCATCGGCAAGTCATAATTAATCACATGCCCAATATGATCAATGTCTAACCCTCTGGCTGCAATATCCGTGGCCACGAGGATCTGATGTCTGTTGGTTCTAAACTGCTCCATCGCCAGATTTCGTTGCGCCTGACTCAATCCCCCATGGATTTTTCCAACTCTATATTTTCTGTCTTTTAAAAATTGTGATAACCGATCCGTCCGTCGTTTGGTTCTTGTAAAAATGAGGACAGAACCTTCTCTTACTCCAAGCTCCCCAAGGAGAACCTTATTTTTATCCCTCTCCGTGGTTTGAATGGCAGATTGTCTGATTTCCACAACGGGCTGTTGGGCGTGTCCGACAAATACCCGCAAAGGATTTGATAAGTATTTTTGGGCCAAGTTTTCAATATATCTTGGAAATGTGGCGGAGAATAGAAGTGTCTGCCTGGACTTTGGTAGAAAACGAAAGATCTCTCTCAATTGAGGTTCGAATCCCATATCCAACATTCTGTCCGCTTCATCCAATACGACTATTTTGGTTGTGGCTGCCGACAGGTGTTTGCGGTTTAAGTGATCAATCACTCTGCCAGGAGTTCCAACACAGATTTGAGGTTTTTTCCGAAGGGCTTGAATTTGGCTATACATGGGTGATCCACCCACCAGCAACACAGGAAAAAGTTTTGGAAATGGTGCCGTCATTTTCTCTAAAACATCTCCAATTTGAAATGCCAATTCGCGGGTGGGCGCCAATATAAGCGCCGACTGCCCCGGAGGACCATTTAAAATAGATGAAATGAGCGGAATACAAAATGCAGCCGTCTTTCCCGTTCCCGTCTGCGCACATGCCATCAGATCTCGCCCTTGAAGCGCCACAGGAATCGATTGTTGCTGAATCTCTGTGGGGATAGAAAAACCCATCGACTCCAACGCAGTGTGGAGTTTAATGGGCAGATCTATATCTTTGAAAGAATTCAATTTAAAATAGAGAAGGGGAATGCTTCTGAAATTAGCGTCGAAATCCGCCACCACCGCGATTTTCGCGAGGGGCCATCGGCTGCGCTTCGTTTACTTTCAATGGGCGACCATCATGATCCTTCCCATTTAATTTGCCGATCGCATCCGCAGCTTCTTGATCTGTCGACATTTCGACAAAACCAAATCCCTTGCTTCGTCCTGAATCGCGGTCTTGAATGACCTTGGCAGACTCAACCGTTCCGCATTGAGAAAACAGATTCGACAGATCCTGATCTGTAACTGAATAGCTTAAATTCCCAACGTATAGTTTCTTTCCCATGTATTTACCCTCCTTACGAGTATTGTGTCGCCGAAGAGTAAAAGGAATTTTTATAAAAACCGTAATCTCTAACGTGACAACATTTGTTTAAGATTTGTCTTATAGCACACTCATTTCATAAAAGATATAAAGATTTTAATCATTCAGGAGCGCTCGAGCGCTCACCTAGGGCTTTTCCTTGAACCACAATCAAATCGGCCAAAAGCCCCATCATTAAAACAATCACCGCAGTAATGAAAATAACAATATCAGACAATTGAAGTCTGTGAATTATCCAGAAATAATCATACAGAGATTTTATAATACCGAGCAGCATCAGACCTAAGGATATGGGCAAGAATACTTTAAGCGGATTAAAATACATCACCATTCGAACAATCGTGATTAAATATCGGTAACTGTCCTTTAATGGATGAAATTTAGATTCTCCGATCCTTTTAAAGTATTGGGTTGGAATCCATTTCACCTGATAGCCATTGCATAGAAACGCAAGTGTAATACTCGATACACATGAAAACCCATCTGGAATGAGCCAAATATATTTCATGACAATATCCTTCTTAAACGCCTTAAGACCCGAGTTTAAATCCGGAATTTCCACCCCAGAAAGAAGAGATGCGATTTTCTTTAAAGTCCATTTGGCGGGGGATCTGAGCCATTTTAATGTCCCCTGCTCAGATGTCCGCGCTCCAATAACCTGATCCACTTCAGGAAAAAGTTCCAACATCTTTGGAATATCGGTCGCATCATAGGTCCCATCGGCATCGAGCATCACAATCACATTTCCTTTGGCATGACGAATCCCAGTTTTTCTGGCCGCTCCCGATCCTCTTTGAAAGGGATGTCGAATCACGTGAAGACCTTTCGACTTTGCAATATTTGGAGTGCCATCTGTTGACGCATCGTCCACAACAAACAATTCATACTGAAATGCAGTTTGCTTCATGACACGTTCAATATCATCAATGACACGACCAATGGCTTTTTCTTCATTATATGCGGGAAGAATAATACTGACTGTGACTCTCTCCATATCTATTGAAACAACTATATCAAATCATCCGATTGGCAAGGACAAATTCATCATCAATTTTTTGACAGCCATGTATTATTTATAATGTCAGATTCGATTTAAATGCTGAATATATAGCCATGCCT
>CAZDSE010000144.1:0-549 GCA_964507905.1 uncultured bacterium
TTTCAGATTCTTTTTCTTTGGGCTTGCCATCTCCCTTAAAATGACGCGGCAAATCTGCTTCTCTCCATCGCTTCTTATCTTGTCGCTTGGATTCTTCTTCTTTTAGAATTTTGGGATCCAATTGATCAACAATAATATCTGGATCCAATCCTTTTTCCTGAATCGACCGACCACTGGGTGTGTAATATTTTGCAACTGTTAACTTTAGGCCTGATTTGTCGTCCAGTTCAATCACCTGTTGAACAGATCCCTTGCCAAATGTTTTGGTTCCCACAATGACAGCACGTTTTTGATCTTGAAGCGCTCCGGCCACAATTTCAGAAGCAGAGGCCGATGCCCCATTCACCAAACATACGATTGGAACATTTTTCCAAGTTCCCGATTTATGGGCATATTCAATATCTTTCTTCTCTTTACTTCGCCCCATGGTCGATACAATAATTCCTTTTTCCAAAAATAAATCCGAAACCCCAATCGCCTGATCCAATAGTCCCCCAGGATTATTTCTCACATCCAAAATTAATCCTTTAACTCCCGTTTGAGGTTTCT
>CAZDSE010000144.1:627-5617 GCA_964507905.1 uncultured bacterium
CAACATATATGATTTCACAGACTGAATCTTAATAATGTCTCTCACAATCGTATATTTTTTGGGTTCTTTCAGTCCTTCGCGAGCAATGTGGATGGTCACAGGAGTCCCTTTTTTCCCTCGCATTTTGCTCACCGCTTCGATGAGCGTCATTTTGTCCGTATAGTCTTCTTCAATTTTTATGATTTTATCATTCGGTTTTAACCCAGCCCGATATGCAGGCGTTCCTTCCATAGGCGTAATGACGGTGAGCACGCCATCTTTAATGGTGATTTCAATTCCCAAGCCCCCAAATTGGCCAGATGTATCGACCTTCATCTCTTTAAAAAGTTCAGGACTTAAAAAGTTTGTGTGCGGATCTAAGGTGCCGAGCATTCCATTAATGGCGCCATATACCAAATCTTGAATTTTAACTTCCTCAACGTAATTCTTTTCAACGTAGTTTAAGACTTTAAGTAAGATTCCTATTTTTTCATATTGACTGGGGGTCTTACTTGCATTCACACTGCCGTCAAATAATGACCCAATGAATAATCCACTGAGAAAAGTAATCAAAACGATGACTAAAAATATGCCCTTTTTGGATGGCCGCATAATGAACCTATCGTAGGGAATCTCGAATTAAAAGTCAACGAGATGCGTGAATTACGCTCTTAATGCCTTGGCGGCTTCGGCAACAACCCTGAGCTTGTCTTTGGCTTCTTGAACAGACCTGGTTTTGAGTCCACAATCTGGATCCACCCACAGTTGCCGCTCTGGAACCACATCCAGGATTTGGTTGACCCGCTTTATCAGCGTTTCTCGCTCTTCGATGCGATGATGATGGACATCCACAAGACCCGCTGTCAGATCCTTGGAAAAACTTCTTTTTCTAAAACAATTCAAAAGATCGTTTTCACTATTGGACATTTCCAGGTCAAAATTTTCAACCGGGATTTCAGTCATCTCTGGATAGATTTTTTCAAAATCCCCATAACAAATATGCGTAATAAAATATGCGGGCAGATTTCGAGTCACCACATCCATCGATCGAATCACAAGCGGCAGTTCAGACGGACGAACCGAACAAGCGGGCTCATCGACTTGAATAATTTTTGCACCAGCATCGATCAAGGCTTCCACTTCTTTCCGAATGACCGCAGCCAACGCCATACAGGTTGCTTCCCTATCCTTATAGTGTTCATTAAAACACCAATCCATAATGGTATAGGGTCCCGTTAACATTCCTTTGACTGGTTTTTTGGTCATGGCTTGAGACTTTTTCCACCAATCCACAGTCACTGATTTTTCCCAAACCACTTCTCCAGAAATCACAGGTTTTCTATAATATCGATTTCCATAGGATCTCACAAAGCTTCCTTCTGAAAACCCCGGCAGTTCTTCTGCAAAATAGGCCACCATGTCTCCTCGATACATTTCGCCATCGACCAAGACATCCACTCCAATTTCTTCTTGAAATTGAATCCATTCACGAGTGGCCTTTTCCTCGAGCAACCGAAGTTCTTTTTTTCCAAACTCTCCCTTGGCAAATTGATTTCGGGCTTTCTTTAAATATTCTGGTTTCGGAAAACTTCCCACAGATGTGATGGGAAATCGTGGCAAGTCCAGTCCCAATGCTTTTAATTTATCTTCATTTGGTCTCATCCCAGTCCTCCTCAGTTCCATTTTTGTTTAATATCGTTTAAACATTTTAGCTTTTGAAGTGCGCGATCTCGCGGCAAATACTCCAAACCACAAGAAGGCGTTAAATACACTGTATTTTTATCCAGCGACTTAGATAACGGTTTTAAAGTTTTGACCACATCGGTCACTTTTTCAAGTTTCGTATTTCTGCCATCCAAAATTCCCAAGGCCAAATCTTTGGTCGTCCCTTCTTTTTCAATAAGCTTTAATAGATTTGGACTATAGGTACAATCCAAGGACAAAACATCCACTGGCAACTTTTGAAGTTGTCCATAGAAAGGCACCACATCCCCAAAATAGACAGACAGCCAAAGCTTGGATTTTCCTTTGTTGGCAGCCATTTTTTCAAATGCCCGTTGCACCCTTTTCCAATCTGGCGCTTCCAAAACAAATCCAGGTTCATCGATTTGAATATGCGAAACTCCAGCGGCCGAAAGATCCGCGACTTCTTCACTTAAAATATCGGTGAGCTGATCGGCCACTTCTTCTCGGGTTTTATATGCTGGGGTTTCAATCTTAGACAGAAGAGACAGTGTAAATGGTCCGGTTAAAACTACTTTGGATTCCCGCTTGTAACCCTTTTTTAAAAAAACTCCTTCTTCCTTTAATATAGATGATTTTTTGAGAAGAGGGCCTGTAATCGTCGGCTGTCTAAAATAACAATTGGTATCAAACCACCGCAAAAGCCCCCCCACTTCTACACCTTCTAAGTTTTTTAAGAGATGAGATACCGGATCATTCCACAAAATTTGGCCATCCGTCACCACATCTAACAGTGCGGATTCTTGCTCACGAATAGTTTCTTCGATGGTTGCTTTTTGTACTTTCTTCACTTCGGCACTTGTCATCTTTTTTTGGTCAAATTGATGATATGCACGTCTCAATTGATGCTGACTGTCTTTCTCACCAATTTTGGGATAATGACTGTGATTTGAAGTTCTTAAATTCATTTAATTTCCCCTTTCTTTAACAGCGCTTGAAATTTTTTTTAAACGCTCAACGCATTTATTTTCTTGTTCAATGGTCAATGTCCCCGTTCCACATGCGGGACTAAACATTGAGCGAATGAATATAGCGTCCCTCATTTCCTTTTTCAAATGTTTATTTTTTAAGAAATCATTAAACAGTTGCACGCCGATATCTGACGCAAACGGATAGGTGGGAATAATTCCCCACATCACCCATCCTTTTTTTAAGTATGCTTGCAAACCGACTTCATCTTCAAAGATTTCTTCGGCCCCTTTTTCAAAATCAAAACTCAATCCATTGAATTCACTTTGAAATGCATCTCCAAACAATTCCGGGGTCCAAAGATTACAAGAATGGATTCCCACATATGAGATCTTTTTTTTGAGCTCTGCAATCATTGGACTTATCTTTTCAAAAATGGGTAAAGCCACCACAGGATTTAGCATGGGCTCATCAAAAACAAGCATTAATTCTTTGATATGTGAAAACAGACTTGTTAAAAAAAATGCCTTTTTTTGTATAAACCGGATCAAATATTCATAGACATCCGGATGATCAATGATGAGTTTCCGATCCGAGCACAGCAGACTATTGGCAATCGTATAGGGTCCCGTCATTTGAAGCTTTATGGGAGAGGCTTGCGCCTGACTCGTTTTTAAAAACAAATCCAAACAGCTCACATATGAAAATGAAAAAGTCGTCAGATCCAGAGGCTTAAACTCATCCAAATCCACCCATGCTTCGGTCGGCGTAAACTTAAATCCCGGAAAGTCTTCCATAAACTGGACGACCATCATTTCTTGGTTCGATTTTTTTGGAATTTGCGGCAAGAAAGGGATGTCGTAATTGGAAAATACATGCGAGACAGCTTCTTCCACTGTCTTAAATGGCAAAGATCCAACTCCAGTTGTAGCGCATGAAATCAATCGCTAATCATTTTTCACTTTTTCGAGCCTTTGGTCAAACAAATCTTTGAGCCACGCTGAATTTTGGCGATATTGTTGATGGTTCTCCCAATATCGTTGTTCCATAAAACCCAATTCAGAGTTCGATTTGTTATCAAATCTCTGGATCATATAATAGATCATAAAAAGCCTGCGATTTGCGTACTCTTTGATCTGAGCCTCATATGCCGACTTTGAAAACGACAGATCGGATTCCGTTTGGCTCAAATTGGCCATCTGAATAAATGCAACAATGGCATCCGGCGCGTCATTTTGCCGTATTTCAAACTGCCGTTCATAGTCTGCAATCATGAGATCATACATGCTGTATCCTGTCGTCCACTTGCTGATATAGTACGGAATATATTCTCCGAATACCGTTTTAATGGTTGTGGAGGTATTGGGAATACTGGGGCTGATCAAATGTCCCGCATCCAAGGTAAATGCCCCCCAGCCCAGGTATTTGAAAACCGCATGTCGAGATATCAATGGAAGTGCATATATTGATGTTGCGACTTCTTTGGCCAACACATCTTGAATGGCTTCAATGCGTTCATATTTGTCTCTCGCCGCCAAATATTGAAATGCCCCCTCTACCAAATCACCCACCATACTCACCACCAGGGCTGCTTTCACAAACGAAAGTGCATTCTGATTTGTAAACTTATAGGCACGAGTGGTTTCAATATATTTTAGGAATTGTTGAACTTTTCCATTCGCCAAAACGGAAGGAATAATTTTCATCCCTCCGAGTGCCACTCTCCCAGATACCCAAACCGGTAATCGAACGGCCTTTTGAAACAAAGATGCAGATTCCCCAAAGCCTTTGAGCCATGTCGCAAAATTCGTCGCCACTTCGGCCCACTCGACCACAGTGGAATGAAGTTCGAGATATGTCTTTAAATACAGTATATATTTGAGATGAATCATTCCAGGACCTGCCAAATTAGACACGACATACATCGTGGCTTTTCCAGTATCCGAATTCACCTCTTCTTCAACGCGAAGGCCATAGTCTTGATCAAACTCAAAGAGATTTTTAAACATGGCCTGTTCTTCTGGAACAAACTCATATTCGGTCAGTTTCAGTCGTAATTTCACCCCATTGGCAAAGTCTCTCAGCTGGGGATCTTCATAGATGGAATCCGGATTTGCAATGACTTGAAGGAGCATCGCCCAGGGTTCATATTGGTTTTGAATTTTAACAACGTCAAAGAGCTCCTTTATTTCATCATAGGTAATATTATACAGCTCCTTTGCTCCGGAAAAGATCTCCTTTAAAAGCTTTAGACTTTCTTCGGCTTCTTTCGGTGTCATGAAATTGGGTTGCCCCGGCTGCAATGGGGAAAGAGCCACTCGATTGCCTTGGGAATCCACCGCATTTGGGCGACCATGTG
>CAZDSE010000145.1:0-5499 GCA_964507905.1 uncultured bacterium
CAAAAGATGAAATTGTTTTTAGGCCTAAAGAAATTCTAACTATCTTTGTCACTCTCATTCTGGTGACATTCTTTATCTTTGCGCTTGGCGTATTTATTGGAAAAGAATATACAGAAATACAAATGAGTCGGACGACAGATGAAAAAAGATGAATAAACAAGATGAAAAAAATTGACAAGCCCTGGGGCTATGAACTTATTTTTGCCGAAACCAAGCACTATGCCGGAAAAGTGCTGGTCATTTACAAAGGGGAGGAGCTGTCATTGCAATACCATCGACACAAAGAAGAGACGATTTATGTGTCTCATGGTCGGCTGGAATTCATTTTGGGAAAAGAAACTAGGATTTTAAATGTCGGTGATTCTGCCCATATACCACCGGGGGTCACTCATCGAATGAAAGCGGTGGAAGATTGTGAAATATTTGAAGTGTCCACACCTGAGCTCCACGATGTCGTTCGTTTGGAAGATCACTATGGCCGAGTCTAACATTCATGTTGTCATCATGGCGGGCGGCATTGGAACGCGATTTTGGCCGCTCAGCAGTCAAGCCTGCCCAAAACAATTTTTGGCATTAATTGATTCCAGAAAATCTTTACTCCAATTGACGTATGAAAGAATCCGGAACCTTACCCATTTAAAAAACATCTGGGTTGTGAGTCATCAAGATTTTAAAAAAATATTATATCGACAATTGCCAGAACTGAACCGATCGCAATTTCTACTGGAACCGATTCGTAGAAATACAGCTCCCTGTATTGGATGGGCCGCCGCTCAAATCCAAAAGAAAAATCCCAATGCCATTATGGTCGCATTGCCTGCGGACAATGACGTGAATTCCATCGATGCATTTATTGGAGATATCCATGTGGCAATTCATTATATTCAAAAAAAATCAAAAAACTTAATTACATTTGGCATGAGGCCCACGCGACCAGAAACGGGATATGGATACATTCATGGATTTGGCAATTCAGATATTGTGAAAGTTGGGCGATTTGTGGAAAAACCTTCTTTTGCGATCGCGCAATCCATGATTCGTGATAGGAACTATTTTTGGAATTCGGGAGTATTTGTATGGAAAGTAAAAACCATATTGGATGAAATTCGCCAACACTTGCCCTCCGTTCATAAGGGTCTACTGGATATTACCCCCAAGAATTTGAAATCGAGATACCAAAAATTTCCATCCATATCGATTGACTATGGAGTGATGGAAAAATCCAAAAATGTCCATATGCTAAAGGCGTCATTCGAGTGGGAAGATTTGGGAAGTTGGGAAAGTGTTTCTAAGAAACGGGGCAGTCGAGTCAAACAATGGATTCCAGTGGATTCTAAAAATTGTTTTATTGATGCTCCCTTAAAAAGAGTCGCCACCATTGGGGTCTCAAATCTGGTCATCGTTGAAACCAAAGATTCTCTTCTCATTTGCGACAAATCCAAAACACAAGATGTTCGAAAGATTGCGGAGTATTTGAAATAAAATGAGATCGCCATTTGGTTCGGGCGTTTATCAAGCCTTTCCCATTGTGATTGGGTATTTGGCGATGGGAACTCCGTTTGGAATCCTGGCGTCTAAGATGGGACTATCTGTATGGATGACGATGGCGTTTAGTCTGTTGGTTTATGCTGGGGCTGCTCAATTTATGGCGCTGCAATTTATTGCGGCCTCTTCCGGATCAGTTCCATTGGTGTTGGCGACGTTTGTTTTAAATTTAAGACATGCCCTCATGTCGGTATCATTGGGCAGTGCGTTGCCCAAATTAAAAATTTCTTTTTTGTCATTGTTTGCCCATACCATTACCGATGAATCATTTGGTGTGAATATAGCCAAAGTGAAATCCGAAGAATTTTTACAGCCCATGAATGTTTTGGGAACAAACTTGGCTTCTTATGCGGCGTGGAATGTGGCAACGCTGATGGGATTTTGTATTGGAAATATATTATCGATTGAATTTAAATATTTGGCGGGAGCACTTCCCATTATGTTTTTTGCATTGATGGCGACACAACTGGTGGGGAGATTGTATGTGATTTTGGCGTTCAGCGCAGCGCTATTGACGCTGATCTTATCTGTTTTTCTTCCCGGAAAATGGCCGTTTTTGTTGAGCAGTATAATTATTCCAACTCTGGCATTGGTTTATGAAAAAAGAAGGGCGACCTAATCCATGGATAATTTAGAACTGACTTTAATCATTCTTGGAATGGTTGCCGTGACCTATCCTGTTCGTTTTTTCCCTCTATGGTTATTTAATCGGATTGCCATTCCCAGATCTTTTAAAATTTGGCTTTCGTTTGTTCCAGTGAGTGTGTTTAGCGCATTGGTGACATTATCTGTTTACGATCCGGCACAGGAATTTATTTTTAAATCACAATTGCCGATTTTGGTTGGAGGACTCATTTCTGTTTTGACTGTCGTTAAAACCAAATCCCTGGGATGGGGAATGGGGATTGGATATGGAATATTTGTATTGGTGCAAATGTCCATATTGTAAATCAACTGCAGATTGAAAGACTTTTTTTATTTTCTTTCATTCGTGGTTCCGCAGCGGAACCAACTGCCTAGTTTTATACCATCTCTGAGATGGTATAAAACTAGGCAGTTATTTTTCTTTACTTTGATCTCAATAATTCATTAAGCTTTTTTAAAAGGAGGATTCACCCATGAATAAAAAAATAATTGTGTTGTCAGGTTTGTTTTTTAGTTTTTCTGTAGGGATGATTTCATCTGCACACGCAGCGGTCGAGCATCCATTGGGAATGGTGGTCGCGGTGGAGCGAGAGATGGACACCCGATTGGATGAATGTGCAGCCAAATTTGAGAAAGTCGAATCCAAGGGTGAACAGGGAAATACTTATTTAAAAGTTCAGTGCGAGGTCGACATTTTCCCAAAAAACGATCTTGAGGAAGAAGTATCTTCTTCTTTATATGAAGTTCCAGATATGGACTTAAGAACAGTATTGGTGAACATTAAGGGGACAAATATAAATGTGTACTTGAATTCAGAACAGAATGGATATTCTGTCTCAACTTCTACGTGGAATATGGAATATCTTCCTGAGCTAAAAGACGTTACCAAAGAAGACTTTTTAAAGGCGGCAAAAAAATTACTGGATCGCTTCCCCAAATTGACAGTAAAAGTCTACAAAGTTGTTCAGTAACTACCCCGCATGTACTAAGCTAATTTTTTGGTTCCATCTTTTTTCGAGGGCGTCTTTTAATACTGCATGCTCTGGCGATGAAAGAAATGGATCGCGATCAATCAAATTAAATGCTTCTTTCCGGGCTTCAATTAAAATGGCCTGATCGGTGACGAGATTGGCAACACGAAAGCCGGCCAAGCCCGATTGACGGGCGCCTAAGAATTCACCGGGACCTCGGAGTTCAAGATCGACTTCCGCAATTTTAAATCCAGATGAATGCTGTTCCATGGCTTTAAGACGTGTTTGCGAATCGGGGTTGTGAGAAACATGGGTCATTAAGAAACAATAGGATTCATGCTGACCTCGGCCAATACGCCCTCTCAGTTGATGGAGCTGAGAAAGGCCAAATCGCTCGGCATGTTCCACAATCATGAGTGTGCTATTGGGGACATCAATTCCGACTTCAATGACCGTCGTTGAAACCAAGATATGCGTTGTTTTATTTTTAAAATCGCTCATTATTTTCTTTTTGTCTTCTGAGCTCATGCGTCCATGGAGGAGGGTGACTTTAAATTCAGTAAAATATTTTTTGAGTTCTTCGGCCATTTCAGTGGCATTTTTAAGATCTACTTTTTCAGACTCTTCAATCAAGGGATACACGACATACGCTTGCCTGCCCTTTGCAATTTCTTTTTTCATAAATTCGTAAAGCTTGAATCGTTGATGCTCGAAAATGACTTTGGTTTTGACCGGTTTTCGTCCCGGCGGAAGATCGGGCATGATCGATAAATCCAAATCTCCATACACCGTGAGAGACAGTGACCGGGGAATGGGAGTTGCGGTCATGACCAGCATGTGGGGATTTTGTCCCTTCTTCTTTAAGAGGAGACGTTGTTCAACGCCAAATCGATGTTGTTCGTCTATAATAATCATTCCCAGTTTTGAAAAAAGAACGTCGGATTGAATGAGGGCGTGGGTGCCAATAATAAATCGAATTTTATTTTCTTGAATAAGCTTTACTCTTTCTTCACGGTCTTTCTTATTCACATCACTGGTGAGTAGGGTAGCTTGAATTCCCAATTTTTCTAAATAAGGCGATAATGTTGCCAAATGCTGTTCGGCCAAAATTTCTGTGGGGGCCATGAGTGCCACTTGATGATTTTGTTCTAAGATGGGCAAGGATCCAATGAGAGAGACCACCGTTTTTCCACTCCCCACATCGCCTTGAAGCAAACGATTCATGGGATGTGATTTTTGCAAATCCTTTTCGATATCAAGTATAGCGTTTTGTTGACTGGGTGTTAGCGCGAAGGGGAGTAAGGACATCAGTCTTGGCTTTAGATTTCTAGACAGTTCATATCCAGTGGCTATTTCTTCATTCACTTGTCTTCGTTTTAAGGCCAGACTGAGCGACAAAAAAAAGAATTCATCAAATACAAGTCTTTTTCGGGCGGGGTCAATCATGCCGAGTTCATCGGGAAAATGAGAATGCTGAAAGCTGGATTTGAGATCCAAAAGTTTTTGTCGCTGAATGATGTCTTGGGGAAGGGGATCTGAAATTTTATCCAAAGAGGTATTCAAGATTTGACTTAAAATTCTTCGAATGGTTTTTTGATATAAGCCTTCGGTTTCTGAATATACCGGAACGATCCGGCCAAAATGGAGACTGTCCTTATCGTCTTCAATAATTTCAATATCGGGATGGGTCATTTCCTTTTGATATCGAAAAATTTTAACATCCCCGGTAAAAACCACTTTTTGTCCGATTTTATATCGGGTAAGCATATATTTTAAATTGAAATGAAACCATTTAAGACGAATAAAGCCCGTGGGATCCGTTACGGTGATCTCAAAAATTTTTCCACGACCGGATTGCAGGGGGACTTGAGCGACTCTGCGAATTAAACCAACAGACGTTTGTTGCGGGCCAACGATTAAATTTTTAATGGGAATAAAATTTTTTCGATCTTCATAAGTTCTGGGGAGAAAATATAAAGCGTCTTCAACGGTATAGATGTCTTTTTTCTTAAAGAGTTCTGCCAGACGGGGGCCAACGCCTTTGACATATTGAATTGAAGAGGTGTTCATCATTTTGACTTCCGATTATAAACGCCTCACCAATATTTGTGCAAGTGATTGAAATGACTGTGTGGCATGTTTTGAGTTCAAAAATAGGAAGTGGGTAACAAAAAAAATAAAAAGATCTCTAAAAATCTTTTTATTTTTTTTCGCCCATATCCAATAAAAACTGCACAAAAAGTAACTATCTCTAGCGATAGTAGTTTGCCTACTTTTATACCATCTCAGAGATGGTATAAATTTGTGCAGTTTATGCTGATGTGGGCTGAAAAATTTA
>CAZDSE010000146.1:0-5010 GCA_964507905.1 uncultured bacterium
GGATCGTCCGTGATAGGCCATGCCCGAAATGTCGTTTATTTTGTCAATGCGAGCCAGCTCCGTATCTACCCGCAATCGGGACCATCGTGTGAGAGATTGGGTGACTGTTACGCCACCTCTCCACACATCGCCTCCATAGGAATGGAGATGACTTAAGGGGATCTGAATTCCCGTTCCGCGCCTGGCTGTCCAGGCAATTGAAAATTGTTCTTGCTGGGCCCATTGTTTTTGTGCCGGGGATTTATATCCGATATTTTTAAGTAACGCTTGTATTTGGAGCTCTGGAGAAAAATAAATTGTGGCCGATGTATATCGAGTTTTTTGTTCAGACAAAGAAAATAGTCGATACATCGACTCCCCCTGTCCTGTTAAAATATGATGACGATCGACTGCCGAAATGCCTCCTCCGATTTGAAAAAATTCACATGGGGAAAGATAGAGTTCCGCCAATCCTTGATCAAAGCCAGCGCGATTTAAATCCCACTGTGTTTTGGTCAAGATCAAAGGCTTTAAAGGGAGATCCTCCCAAGTTTTTGTAAGCGCAGTGGTCCCCAGCTCAAGATTTTTGGGAGATCTCACATTATAAAAATATCCCAGTTTAACAAGTGCTCCCAAAAACTCTTCATGAACGGATCCGCCATAGATTTGAGAATCGAATCGACTCTGTCTTGGCTCGGGCATATGAAGTCCCCCGCCCAGAACTGAAATACCGCCAGTGGGAGACCAATCCCAGGAGCCCTGCGCACCATCCAATAGGTTTACATCAAAGCCTTCAAAGACCATTTGTCGTCCGGCGGTGATGCGTGCGGTCAATAACGGGATAGACAAGGGGATGGACAAGGTTCCTTGATAAATAAAAAAACGAAAAGAATCTTGATAGACATTGTTGTTGAATCCCAAATCCGCAAATGCCTCCACACCATTGGGAAGTACCTGCGTATATACCCAGGAAAAATATGCAGGAGTGTGTGTTTCTGATTCTATGTCTCTATAGAATCCCGATGAAAGACTGCTCTTTAGTGTGACAAAAGAAAATCCATTCATCGGCCATAATAGCAAGAAAAATAATACACATCGGACAACCTTCATGATCCTCTTTATTGCGTAATGCTTAACGTACTTTCTGTGATTTTTAAGAACTAAAATATGACAAGCATCATAAATCAATAAAAGACCAAAATGCCAGCAGAATTGAATCCTTCCTCCACTTGGACTTGGGCGCTGGAGTTTATTTTCCATGTGTCAAAAAAAGGAATATTTTTTCGTTTGGCAATGGTGAGGTATTGATTGTTCCCAATGTATTTTAATCGTTTGTTGCCATCAAAAATGACCGAATCATGCGGGAGGGCAAAATATCCAGTTTCAAAACGACAATGGATGCGATCCCATTCATGATCGCAATCTCTGGCCGGCCATCCCTCAGGTGCTTTTACAATAACCCAAATATAGGCCACGCCATTTTTATAGGTAAGCCCAGCATCGTGAAAAAGGTAGTAGGGGGTGAGTGTCGGAGCTTGAGCAGTTGCCAAGACCGTGTCGGTCGTGGCGAACAGAGAGTGTGACATAAAAACTCCGTATATAATAGCAGAGATTGATATCCATTGTTTTAGATTCATGGGATCCTCCTTTTTTGAGTAAATCCTAGCTATGAATTTTCAAATGCGGCATGACATGTGTCACTTTTTGGGGAGTTACTGATCGAACATCGGTTGTTGAGCGGTGAGCATCATGGGGGCATAGGCGCGAACAATGGAGAGCAAATGCTCAGGCAACACATGACCCAAACTGGGGCTGGCCATAATATTTTGGTAATGCTCCGGAGGAAATTTGTGAAATTCATCTATCCATGAAAAAGGGGAAAGCAATTTTAAGGTGGATTGAATGGGAGTAGAAATAAATGTCGAATTAGATAGTAAATTTCCATTCAAATCAAAATACGCAATGTCTGTATACGCATCATCAAAGCCAATAAAATGTCCGAATTCATGAGCATATAGCTGCTTAGTTTCAAAGGCAGAAGAGGTCGGAACTTCCCATCGCCCATACCGAAACCATTCTGTGTCTCGCTTGACGAAACTGCGAACGATTTTTTCTGAGATGTAGACCTGAAATCGATCCAGTCGCTTTCGATTTCCAAAACTCAAAAGAGAATCTGTTACTGTGACATCTGTGATCAAGGGAATCTCTCGCCCCTGATATAAAACGGTTCCTGTCCATGCATCTTCAATTCCTTTTTCAATAAAATCCAGTGTCGGAAATAGTTTTCCCATGGGGACGTCGTCTGCAAATTCCACCAACATTTCTGTGGACAAAATAAAGTGGTTGTTTTCAAATTGAAATCGAATCCTGGAATCTGGAAAATTAATTTCAAAAATATTTTTTAATCTGTCATTGATATCCGCTTCGGAAAAAGGAGTCAGGCCAACAGAATTTCCATACTCATCTAATGTTGAATACACCCGCATGGCGAGGACTTTCATAAATTTTTGATCAATGAGCTGGTCACTATATTTGATTTTTTCGGCAGCCGAGGCAGGATATAAGACAACATACGCATTTGTGGCAGGGTGGGTTTGATCGTTGCCCAATACGGAGATCAAATTGCCAATGGGATAAGATGTCCGATCCGATTGCCACAGCAGATCAATTAAATGATTGAACTCTTCATGGGAAGCTTGATATGAAAAACAAAGGTCAGGATGAAGGATCGTCAGGAGTAAAAAGAGAACAAAAATCCTTCTTGTAAAACGCATTGAAGATCTTTTATACAGGATGATTAAATTTTAGTCAATGTCATATGGGTATTTCTCCCGAAAAATTAAACTCGATTCACGACCGGATGCACAGGCTCGGTCTTTATGAAAAAGATATAGAAGAGTCGTTTATTCGCTCTGGGGGTGCGGGGGGACAAAACGTCAATAAAACGGCGACCTGTGTAAGGCTCTTTCATCATCCCAGTCGGATTGAGGTCAAGTGTCAGATCTCTCGCAGTCAGATCGATAATCGATTTTTTGCCAGACGAATTTTATGTGACAAATATGAATCTCAGGAGTTAAAACAAAAAACTGAAAAAGAGCGAGAAATTCATCGCATCCGGAAGCAAAAGAGGCGACGTTCTCGTCGGGCAAAAGAAAAGATGCTCATTGAAAAAAAACAAAGAGGTGATATAAAGAAGCTTCGTAAGCCTTTCCGGACGGGAGATGAATGATTCGATCTGTCATTAGATTCTTAGGACAACTCAAATTTGCGATCATTTTATTAATGATTCTCGCAAGTGTGTTGATTGTGGCCACATTTTATGAGTCCTTTAAAGGCACCCCAGCAGTTCAGTTTTTAATTTATAAGTCCATTTGGTTTGGGCTGCTTTTATTTGCCATTGCCACGAATGTGTTGTGCGCGGCTCTTAAAAAATATCCATGGAAAATTCATCAGGTGGGTTTTTTGGTGACGCATATTGGAATCATTTTAATTTGTGTGGGATCTTTTGTGACATTTCAGTGGGGCATCGATGGACAACTTATGCTGCAGCCTGAAGAGACAAAAAATTCCATTGAGCTATCCAATAAGATAGTATCACTCATGAGTCATGATGATGGTGGGGTGACTGAATATCCAATCAATGTTGGACCATTTCAATACGAAAAAAATTTGGTAGATCATGTGCCCAATGGTCTCAAACGATTTGTGGTGGATCAATATTTACCGTTTGCAGATAAAGTGGAAAGTGCCATTGAAGACCCGAAATCCGATTCATCAGCAGTGGCAATTCATTTTAAAAATCAATTTGCCGATCAAACGCAATGGCTGTGGATTAAGGGCAATGAAGAATCTTCGATACCGATGGGACCTGCCCAAATTGTGTTTAAGAAAAAGCCAAACCACGTGCCCAGTCAAAAAGGCAGTGCTCATTTGGGAATTGTGACAGTCAAAATTGGAAATCAGAACCATCGCGTTCCCTTTTCAAAGAAAGATATTGGAAAAACTTTGCCAGTGACGGGGGATTTAAAAATTGTGTTAAAGAAATTATATGCAGATGCCCGGGTGGAAAATAATCAATTGGTGAGTCGTTCTGAGCAATTGAATAACCCCGCACTGGAATTGGAACTGACTGGAAAAAAGGGAGTCGAGCGTCATGTTCTTTTTTCAAATTTTCCAGAGTTTTCCAAAATCCATCATAAAGAGAGTTTGTATTTGGCCGAATGTCATTTGGAAATTACAGGGCAAGATCTTTCTTCTCCACGCTTGGAAGTTTGGCTCGGGCCAAAAGGGAAGCTTGAATATTGGGTTTCTTCATCAAAAGGGTCAAAAACGGGAAACATTCAGGTTGGAAAAGCCTATCAAACCGGATGGATGAATTTAAGTTTTACCATTGAAACATTTTACCCTCATGCGAAGAAAGTTGAGGAATACACGACAGTTCAAGTCAAAGATCCCAATAAACCTCAGTTTTTATCTGCGATTCATTTTGGATTGGAGTCTGTGACGGGTGAAAAAGTCGAAGACTGGATTGGGTTTTATGAGTCCAAGTCCGTGACATTGGATTCCAAAACCTATCATGTGGCGTTTGTGTCTAAACTCTTGGAATTGCCATTTTCATTACATTTAAGAGAGTTTCGAATGGGGACAGATCCGGGGACATCAAATCCCGCTTCATATGAAAGCCATGTGACTCTTGAAGATTCCACTCGGTTTTTAAAACAAGATCATGTGATTTCGATGAATGAACCTCTGACCCATGGTGGGCTTACATTTTATCAGGCGAGTTATCAAAACGATGAAAATGGTCATCCCATTGCGACTATTTTATCGGTCGGATATGATCCAGGAAGATTTTTAAAATATGGCGGAAGTATCGTGATGGTCTTGGGAATTTTGCTATTATTCTTTTTTAGAAAAACGTATATGGAGTTATATCAACGATATGTTGAAAAGAAAGCGAGTGGATATGTTGAAAATAAAGTGGCAGTTGAAAATACTATTGCTTAGTTTTGTTTGGGTCGGTTTTTCTTT
>CAZDSE010000146.1:5042-5477 GCA_964507905.1 uncultured bacterium
GACCTGTGGAATGCAGTCCCGATTCAGCAGGGGGGACGAATTCAGCCTTTGGATACGTTTGCCCGAGAAGTGGTTCAAATTGTAACGGGTAAAACATCATTTCAAGGTCAATCAGCGGTTCAGATTTTATTTTCATGGTTGGCCAATCACGAATCTTGGATGTCAGTCAATATGTTTCAGATGAATTCTTTGGAATTAAAGCAGGCGTTGTCCTTGCCCACGGAACGGAAATTTTTTTCGTATACCGAACTTTCACAGATCGAAAAACTTCCGGCATTGGTAAGCGGGGTTTCTCAAAAGCAGCAGCGAGAAGAAAAGCTTTCTCCCTTTGATGAGTCCGTCGATCGACTGGCATTGCAGATTTCGTTATTCGAACGATTGTCTCAGGGAGAATTGTGGAATTTGATTCCCCATAAAGAGAATCGACTTTCAACT